>JBFHQK010000097.1:0-9451 GCA_041592255.1 Fontimonas sp. | reverse complement strand
GCGGTGCGCGCGGCAGCGTGGCTGAATGGGCGCGCGCCGGGGCTGTACTCGATGCGCGACGTGCTCGGATTGTGACGTGAGCGGGATCGAGATCCGGCCCGCGGGCATCGACGATGTGCCGACGCTGTTCACGCTGATCCGCGCACTGGCGGAATACGAGCGGCTGCTGGACGAGGTTGTTGCGACGCCCGAGGCGCTGCGGCGGACCTTGTTCGGCGAGCGCCCCTACGCCGAGGCGCTGCTGGCGCTGGCCGACGGCGAGGCGGTCGGGTTCGCGCTGTTTTTCCACAATTACTCGACGTTTCTGGCCAAGCCGGGGATCTATCTCGAGGATTTGTTCGTGCGGCCGCAGTGGCGCGGCCGCAGTATCGGACGGCGTCTGCTGGCCGAAGTCGCCGGTATTGCCGTTGCGCGTGGCTGCGGTCGTCTTGAATGGGCGGTGCTCGACTGGAACGAGCCGGCGCTGGCCTTCTACCGTCGCCTGGGGGCGCGCGCGCTGGATGAGTGGACGCTCAACCGCGTCAGCGGCGATGCTTTGAGCGCGCTGGCCGCCCAGGCGCAAGTCCGCTAGCGCCGCGCGCAGGTCACAAGGAGCAGTCCATGAGCATCGTGCAGGTCACCGGCGTGATCGCGGTTGCAGCCGTCCTGGCACAGTCGCTGTCGTATGCGCCCACCGAGCGGCGCGCCGACGGCTTCGACGTGCTGTTTGAGCGGGTCGAGCCGGCAGTCATCAGCCATCGGCGCCAGTTGCACGAGCATCCCGAACTGGCGAACCGGGAGTCGGAGACGGCGGCCTACCTGGCGCAGCATCTGCGCGCGCTCGGCCTGGAGGTCGAGACCGGGGTGGCCCACACCGGCGTGGTGGCCGTGCTCGCCGGAGCGCAACCCGGGCGCACGGTGGCGCTGCGGGCGGAGATGGATGCGCTGCCGATCGTGGAGGAGGCGGACGTCCCCTACCGTTCCAAGGTGCGCACGGATTACGACGGCCGCGAGGTCGGCGTGATGCACGCCTGCGCGCATGACGGCCACATGGCGATTCTGCTGGGGGTCGCGCAGGTGCTGGCCGCGCAGCGCGAGTCGCTGCGCGGCACGGTCAAGTTCATCTTCCAGCCGGCAGCCGAGACGCCGCCGGCGGGGGAGGACGGCGGCGGCGGGCGGATGATCCGCGACGGCGTGCTGCGCAAGGATCCGCGGCCGGAGGCGATCTTCGGCCTGCACCTGCAACCGGAATTCGAGGTGGGCAGGATCGGCTACCGTGCCGGCACGCTCACCGCCAGCGCCGATGATCTGCGCATTGTCGTTCACGGCCGCGCGGCCGACGCGGCGGCGCCCTGGCTGGGCGTCGATGCGGTTGTGGTTGCTTCGCAGATCGTGCTTGGGCTGCAGACGATTGCCAGTCGGCAAACGGTTGCCACGCGCGCGCCGGTCAGTGTCTCGATCGGCCGGATCGAAGGGGGTGCGCGTGACAGCAGCGTCTCCGATCGTGTCGAGCTGCGCGGAACCCTGCGTGCGCTCGACGAGGACATGCGCCAGGATCTGCATGCGCGCGTGCAACGCACGGTCGAGAACCTCGCGGAGGCCGCGGGTGCGCGTGCCGAGGTATTCATCGCCGAGCGTCATGCGTCGCCGATGATCGTGAACGATCCGGCGCTGCTGGAGCGCATGCTGCCCGGTCTGCAGCGCGAGTTTGGCAGCGCGCTGTTCGAGTCGCGGCCGACGCTGGCCACCGATGAGTTCGGCTTGTTCCAGCGCGAGATCCCGGGGCTCTACTTGATCGTGGGTGCGCGCCCGATTGGGGTGCCCGCGGCGCAGTTCCCGGCCAGCCGCTCGGCCGGCGCCCGGATCGACGAGGGCGCGCTGGTGACCGGGGTGCGGCTGCTCACGCGCCTGGCCTGGGACTACCTGCAGCAGGACTAGCGGCATTCGGGCCCGCACTGCGCGGCGTCAGGCTGCGATTTTTGCGGGATGAACGCGAAATCGTGGACGATGCGGCGTTGCACCAATATAATGCCGGGCTAATCCTGAACGGGGGCGACAGCCCCCGTTTTAGTGTGTGACGACCGGATTAGAACGACCCCCATGCCAGACCTCAAACCGGCCCTGCTCGCCCTCGCGGACGGCTCCATTTTCAAAGGTGTATCCGTAGGCGCGGACGGTCAGACAGTCGGCGAGGTCGTGTTCAACACGGCAATGACCGGCTACCAGGAGATCCTGACCGATCCCTCGTACCGCGAGCAGATCGTGACGCTGACGTATCCGCACATCGGCAATGTCGGCGTCAATGCCGAGGATGCGGAGTCGGACCAGGTGCACATCGCCGGCCTGGTGCTGCGCGAGGTGCCGCGCCGCCCGAGCAACTTCCGTTCGGTGCAGGATTTCCGCGCCTACCTGAAAGCCAACAAGGTGGTGGCCATCGCCGGCGTCGACACCCGGCGGCTGACGCGCGTGCTGCGCGACAGCGGGGCGCAGAACGGCTGCATCATTGCCGGCGGCAGTGTGTCGGAGAGCCGCGCGCTGGCGGCCGCGCAGGCGTATCGCGGGCTCAAGGGCGCCGACCTGGCCCAGGTGGTGTCGGTCAACCGGCCGTATGCCTGGACGCGAGGCAGCTGGACCCTCGACACCAACCGCGAAGTCGAGCGTGCGCAGGGCCGGTATCACGTGGTCGTGTTCGACTACGGCGTCAAGCGCAACATTCTGCGCATGCTGGTGGATCGCGACTGCCGGGTCACCGTGGTACCGGCCAAGACGCCGATCGACGAGGTGCTGGCGCTCAAGCCCGACGGCGTGTTGCTCAGCAACGGTCCCGGTGATCCCGAGCCCTGCGACTACGCGATCGCCGCGGCACGGGCGCTGATCGCGCGCAAGCTGCCGCTGTTCGGTATCTGCCTGGGGCACCAGATTCTCGGTCTGGCGGCCGGGGCGCGCACGGTCAAGATGAAGTTCGGGCATCACGGCGCCAACCATCCGGTGCAGGACCTGGAATCCGGGCGGGTGATGATCACCAGCCAGAACCACGGTTTTGCCGTCGATGAAGCGAGCCTGCCGGCGAACCTGGCGGCGACGCATCGTTCGCTGTTTGACGGTTCGCTGCAGGGCCTGCGCATGCTCGATGCGCCCGCCTTCAGCTTCCAGGGCCATCCCGAGGCCAGTCCCGGTCCGCACGATGTCGGCGAGCTGTTCGACCGCTTCGTGCGTCTGATGGCGGGCGCGGGCTGATGATGTTTGGCGTCACCGACATCGCCACCTACGTGCTGGGGGTGGTGATTATCGTGCTGCTGCCCGGTCCGAATTCGCTTTATGTGTTGAGCGTGAGCGGCCGCGATGGCGCGCGCGCCGCCTACCGCGCGGCCGGCGGCATCCTGATCGGCGATCTGGTGCTGATGGTCCTGGCCGCCGGCGGCATGGCGTCGCTGCTGCGCGCCCATCCGCAGTTGTTCGACCTGCTCAAGCATGCGGGTGCGGCGTGCCTGGCGTGGCTGGGCGTGGGCATGCTGCGTTCGGCCTGGCGCGACTGGCGTTCCGCTGGCGCGGCGCCGACGGTTTCGGTCCCCGCGCCCGGCGCTCCCTTTACGCGCGCGCTGGCGATCAGCCTGCTGAATCCGAAGGCGATCCTGTTCTTCATGTCCTTCTTCATCCAGTTCGTTGAACCCGGCTACCCGCATCCGGCGCTGTCGTTTGCGATTCTGGGGGCGATCGCGCAGTGCACCAGTTTGCTGTATCTCAGCGTCCTGATTCTGGCCGGGCAGCGCCTCGCGGCTGCGTTTCGTGCGCGACGCCGCGTCGCGGCGGGCGCCTCCGGCGGGGTCGGCGCGCTCTTTCTGACTTTCAGCGCACGGCTGGCCACAGCCGCTGCCGGATGAGGTGAACCATGCCAAAGCGTAACGATATCAAGAGCATCCTCATCATCGGCGCCGGTCCGATCGTGATCGGTCAGGCCTGCGAGTTCGACTACTCCGGCGCTCAGGCGTGCAAGGCACTGCGCCAGGAGGGCTATCGCGTCATTCTCGTCAACTCCAATCCGGCGACGATCATGACCGACCCGGAGATGGCGGACGCGACCTATATCGAGCCGATCCGCTGGCAGGCGATCAAGAAGATCATCGAAAAGGAGCGTCCGGACGCGCTGCTGCCGACGATGGGCGGGCAGACTGCGCTCAACTGCGCGCTCGATCTGGCCCGCCACGGGGTGCTGGAAAAGTACGGTGTCGAGTTAATCGGCGCCAAGGAACGCGCCATCGATGTCGCCGAGGACCGGCAGAAGTTCCGCGATGCGATGACCGAGATCGGCCTGGGTTCGGCGCGTTCGGGTGTCGCGCATACGCTGGACGAGGCGCGGCAGATCCAGGCGGGGATCGGCTATCCGGTGATCATCCGGCCCAGCTTCACGCTCGGCGGCACCGGCGGCGGCGTGGCCTACAACGTCGACGAGTTCGAAGAGATCGTCACGCGCGGTCTGGACCTGTCGCCGACCACCGAAGTCCTGATCGAGGAGTCGCTGCTCGGCTGGAAAGAGTACGAGATGGAGGTGGTGCGCGACCGCAAGGACAACTGCATCATCATCTGCTCGATCGAGAACTTCGATCCGATGGGCGTGCACACCGGCGACTCGATCACGGTCGCGCCGGCGCAGACCCTGACCGACAAGGAATACCAGATCATGCGCAACGCGAGCATCGCGGTGCTGCGCAAGATCGGTGTCGACACCGGCGGTTCCAACGTGCAGTTCGCGATCAATCCGGCCGACGGTCGCATGATCGTGATCGAAATGAATCCGCGCGTATCGCGCTCCTCGGCGCTGGCGTCGAAGGCCACCGGTTTTCCGATTGCCAAGATCGCGGCGAAGCTGGCGATCGGCTATACGCTCGACGAGCTGAAGAACGAAATCACCGGCGGCAGCACGCCGGCGTCGTTCGAGCCCGCGATCGACTACGTCGTGACCAAGATCCCGCGGTTCACGTTCGAGAAGTTCCCGCAGGCGGACTCGCGGCTGACCACGCAGATGAAGTCGGTCGGCGAGGTCATGGCGATCGGGCGCAACTTCCAGGAGTCGCTGCACAAGGCGATGCGCGGGCTCGAAACGGGTTCAGACGGGTTCGAGCCGCAGGTGCCGGATCAATCGCCCGAGTCGCTCAATCGCATCCGCGCCGAGCTGGCGATTCCGCGTGCCAAGCGGCTGTGGTACGTCGGCGACGCCTTCCGTGCCGGCATGAGCGTCGACGAGGTCTATCAGGTGTCCAAGATCGACCCGTGGTTCCTCGAGCAGATCGAGGAACTGATCGCGATCGAGGGCAAGGTCGCCGCCACCAAGCTGAGTGCGCTCGACGCCGGCGACCTGCGCAGCTACAAGCGCTTGGGCTTCTCGGATGCGCGCCTGGCCAGGCTGATGGGCGTGAAGGAGGACTCCGTGCGGCGGATGCGTCGCAAGCACGGCATCCGGCCGGTCTACAAGCGCGTCGATACCTGCGCGGCCGAGTTTCCGACATCGACCGCCTATCTGTATTCGTCGTATGACGAGGAGTGCGAGGCGCAGCCGACCGGCCGCGACAAGATCGTGATCCTCGGCGGCGGCCCGAACCGCATCGGCCAGGGCATCGAGTTCGATTATTGCTGCGTGCACGCCGCGCTGGCGCTGCGCGAGGATGGCTACGAGACCATCATGGTCAACTGCAATCCGGAGACGGTGTCGACCGACTACGACACTTCGGATCGCCTGTACTTCGAGCCGCTGACCTTCGAGGACGTGATGGAGATCATCGACCTCGAGCAGCCCAAGGGCGTGATCGTGCAGTTCGGCGGGCAGACGCCGCTCAAGCTGGCGCAGCGCCTGGAAGCGGCGGGGGCGCCGATCATCGGCACGACGCCGGATGCGATCGACCTCGCCGAGGATCGCGAGCGCTTCCAGCACCTGGTGGACCAGCTCGGGCTGCTGCAGCCGCCCAATGGAACGGCGACCTCCGAAAAGCAGGCGCTGGCCGTCGCGCAGCGGGTCGGTTATCCGCTGGTGGTGCGTCCGTCCTATGTTCTGGGCGGGCGGGCGATGGAGATCGTCTACGATGACACCGATCTGCTGCGCTACATGCGCGAGGCGGTGCAGGTGTCCAACGATTCGCCGGTGCTGCTGGATCGCTTCCTCAATGACGCGATCGAAGTCGATGTCGATGCGCTGGCCGACGGCACCGACGTCGTCATCGGCGGCATCATGGAGCACATCGAGGAGGCCGGCGTGCACAGCGGCGACTCGGCCTGCTCGCTGCCGGCGCACTCGCTGCCGAAGAAGGTCCAGGACGAGATCCGCAAGCAGATCGTCAAGCTCGCGCGCGCGCTCGAAGTCGTCGGCCTGATGAACACGCAGTTTGCGGTGCAGGACGGCCGCGTCTATCTGCTCGAGGTCAATCCGCGCGCGTCGCGCACCGCACCGTTCGTGTCGAAGGCGACCGGGCGGCCGCTGGCGAAGATCGCGGCGCGCTGCATGGTGGGGCAGACGCTCAAGGCGCAGGGCGTGGCCAGCGAAATCCTGCCGCAGTACTACTCGGTCAAGGAGTCGGTGTTTCCGTTCAACAAGTTTCCGGCCGTCGACCCGCTGCTGGGGCCGGAAATGCGCTCGACGGGCGAGGTCATGGGGACGGGCGCGCATTTCGGCGAGGCCTTCCACAAGGCGATCCTGGCCGCCGGGATGAACATCCCGCGCGAGGGCAATGCGCTGATTTCAGTGCGCGATCAGGACAAGAAAAAGGCGGTGGAGCTGGCGCGCATCCTGTCAGCCAAGGGCTTCAAGGTCTTTGCCACGCCGGGCACTGCGGCGGCAATCCAGAAATCCGGCATTGCCTGCCAGGGTGTGAACAAGGTCAAGGAAGGGCGCCCGCACTGCGTCGACATGATCAAGAACGGCGAGGTGCACTTCATCGCCAACACCACCGAGGGCAAGCAGTCGATCGAGGAATCCCGCTCGATCCGTGCCTCGGCGATCCAGAACAAGGTCTGCTACTTCACCACGATTGCCGGCGCACTGGCGGCGGCCGTGGCGATGGACCATCTCGACCGTCTGGACGTCAATCAGCTGCAAAGCTTGCACGCCTCGATCCAATCGGTACCATAACGGCGTCAAACCGATTCTGTGTCGCCTGCCGTGTCGCTGCGGCGGGCATTGCTTTTGTCCGAAGATCTCCATGAGCAAGATCCCGATGACGGCGCGCGGCGCCGAGAAGCTGCGTGAGGAACTGCGCTACCGCAAGAGTGAGCTGCGCCCGAAGATCATTGCGGCGATCGAGGAGGCGCGCAAGCAGGGCGACCTGCGCGAGAACGCCGAATACCATGCTGCGCGTGAGCAGCATGGTTTCAACGAAGGGCGTATCCAGGAGATCGAATCCAAGCTCGGTGCGGCGCAGGTCATCGACGTGACGCAGATCGCGGCGACGGCCAAGATCATTTTCGGCGTCACCGTTGAGCTCGCCGACGTCGAATCCGGCGACGAGATGCGCTACCAGATCGTCGGCGAGGACGAGGCCGACGCCAAGAGCGGTCTGCTGTCGATCAATTCGCCGATCGCGCGGGCGCTGATCGGCAAGGTCGAGGGCGACATCGTGCAGGTGGTGACGCCCGCCGGTGCGCGCGAGCTTGAAATCGTGAAAGTGCACTACATATAGACGGGATTCGGGAGCCGGTGGCCGCAGCATTCCGCGCATGGCGGCTGACCAAGGTTCTCCCGGGGTAAACGCCCGCGTCGCCCATGAGTCAGAAACGCCGCCCAAGCTCCGCCCGCTGGCTGGCCGAGCACGAAACCGATCCTTATGTCCAGGAGGCCCGACGGCTGGGGCTGCGCTCGCGTGCGGCATTCAAGCTCAAGGAGATCCAGGAACGCGACCGGATCCTCAGGCCTGGCCAGGTCGTCGTCGATCTGGGCGCCGCGCCGGGTGGCTGGAGCCAGATCGCGCGGCCGATGCTGGGCGCTCGCGGCCAGCTGTTTGCGCTCGACATCCTGCCGTTTGACCCGATTCCGGGCGTTGACATCCTGATTGGCGACTTCCGCTCCGACACCGTCCTGCACCAGCTCGAGGCCCGCGTTGGCGACCAGATGGTCGATCTGGTGCTGAGCGACATGGCGCCCAACATCAGTGGCGTGGACGCTGCCGACCAGGCGGCGAGCATTTATCTCTGCGAGCTGGCGCTGGAATTCGCCAAGGCCCATCTCAAACCCCGTGGAACGCTGCTGGTGAAGGCGTTTCAGGGCGAGGGGTTCGATCCCTACCTCAAATCCGTGCGCGAGGCTTTTGAGTCTGTTGCCATTCGCAAGCCGAAGGCCTCGCGTCCGCGCAGTAGCGAGGTTTATCTGCTGGCGCGCAACTTTAGCGCAGTGTAGTGTTCTGATGAGGCGGTGTGCCGCGTGCTGATCGCCCGAGCCGGGCGGCTGCGGTCGCCGCATTGAAACCACGCGGGTTGTCGAGGAACTGCATTGAACGATCTGGCTAAGAATTTGCTGCTCTGGGTAGTGATCCTCGTCGTCCTGATGAGTGTCTTCCAGAGCTTCTCGACGCGTTCGCGCAGTCAGCCCGAGCTCGCCTACTCGGAGTTCATCAGCCAGGTCGAGCAGGGCAACGTCGCCGAAGTCGCGATCAACGGCCAGGCGATCCGTGGCGAGCTCAAAGGCGGCTCGCGCTTTGTCACTGTCAGCCCGGAAACCGACAACCGCGCGATGGTCGGCACGCTGCTCGAGAATCGTGTCAAGTTCAGCGGCGAACTGCCGCGCGAGACACCGTGGATCCTGCAGCTGCTGTTCAATGCCTTCCCGATCCTGCTGTTGATCGCCGTGTGGGTGTACTTCATGCGGCAGATGCAGGGTGGCGGCGGCGGGCGCGGCGCCCTGTCGTTTGGCAAGAGCCGCGCGCGCATGCTCAACGCCGACCAGGTCAAGATCACGTTCAACGACGTCGCCGGCTGTGAAGAGGCCAAGCAGGAAGTGGCCGAGCTGGTCGACTTCCTCAAGGATCCGGCCAAGTTTCAGAAGCTCGGTGGCAAGATCCCGCGCGGCGTGCTGATGGTCGGCTCGCCCGGTACCGGCAAGACGCTGCTCGCCAAGGCCATCGCCGGCGAGGCGGGAGTGCCCTTTTTCACCATCTCGGGCTCTGATTTCGTCGAGATGTTCGTCGGCGTCGGCGCCTCGCGCGTGCGCGACATGTTCGAGCAGGCGAAGAAGCATGCGCCGTGCATCATCTTCATCGACGAGATCGACGCCGTTGGCCGTCATCGCGGCGCCGGCCTGGGTGGCGGCCACGATGAGCGCGAGCAGACGCTCAATCAGCTGCTGGTCGAGATGGACGGGTTCGAGGGCAACGAGGGCGTGATCGTGATCGCGGCCACCAACCGTCCCGACGTGCTTGATCCGGCACTGCTGCGCCCGGGCCGCTTCGCCCGCCAGGTCGTGGTGCCGCTGCCCGACGTGCGCGGGCGCGAGCAG
>JBFHQK010000096.1:0-9582 GCA_041592255.1 Fontimonas sp. | reverse complement strand
TGCCGTCGCGGTAGACCGCGTTGCTGCCCGGCGGCAGATAGGCCACGCGATACTTCACCGCGTAGTCGGAAAACAGCTTGCTGTTGAGCGCAAACGGCACGCCGCCGCCGCGTGGCGCACTGGTCGGATCTTCCGCATCGGCGAACAGGTGGTACTGATCCAGCGTCGGGCAGTTCACCTGCGCCGCCGCGAAATTCACCTCGTCGGCACCGACGGCGGCGTCGCACAACGCCGCAATCTGCTCGTCGCTGGGCGCCGGCTCATAGTCGCCGCTGCGCTCGAAGGGCGGAATCACCACCGGCGCCAGCTCCGGCAGATTGCGACCGTAGGCAGCCGGACAGTCGTGCGCGGACATGTCGAAGCTCGAGGCGAAATTCGCCAGATCGGTCGCCGCCAGCCCGCCGAGTACGCCCACCAGCGCGTCGGGGCCGTCGTCCGGATTGGCCATGGCCGCAGCGATCACCGCCTCAAGCCCCTTGGTGCCGCGGAAATTCACGAACTTGAGGCTGTCGCCGCTGAAGTCGTTGCTCGCGTCGATGCACGACGCGAACCAGTCCGGCACGATGCGCGGCTTGTCCGGCAGCGCGGCGTTGAACTTGTAGGCGTTGTAGTGGCACGCCGGATTGGGATGATCGTTGCTCAGCTGCGGCTTGCCGCGCGCATCCGCCGGGACCGGCTTGCCGGACGCGTCCTTGGGATAGTCGCAGTCCGCGTCCAGCGTGTCGAGCAAGCCGTCCCACAGAATGTGTCCACCGCGGAAACCCGGAACGCCGGGCAGCGCCGAATTGCCCGGGAACTTCGTCATCCCCGCCGCGACGCAGGTCTGCAGGTTCAGCGGATTGAGGCAGGCGGCCTGGTTTTTCAGACCCACCAGTGCCGGCAGCACCTTGGCGACGTCGGACGACTGGATGTCCTTCGTCGTCGGCAGCGGCAGCGCGTTACCGTTGTTGCGGAAGGTGTTGCGATAGATATGCACGCCTTCGGTGTACCAGTCGATGCGCTTCTCGTTGGGCCGGCCGGCGCCCTCGGGGAAAATCTCGTAGCTGGTATGAATGATGCCGGCGGTGTTGTTGTTCTCGAAGACGTTGTCGAAGATGTCGATGCGATCGTACGACAGCGTGATCATGCCGCTGCCCGACGGCACCGCGCCGACGATGCCACCGGCAGTAAAGTTGTAGGTGTTGTTGTTGCGCGAGATGTTGCCGTACATCCGCGAGCGGTCGCCGTACTGGCGCAGACCGTCGAGGTCGTAGATCAGGAAGCCGCCGGTGTTGCACTCGGCCAGGTTGTGCGCGTACTCGCCGCCCTGCACGTTCTCGATCTCGAAACCGAACACGTTGTACGCCGAGCGGCTGTTCTTGATGATCGCGTTGTTGGTCTGGCCGACGTAGATGCCGGCGTCGGAGGCACCGATCGACTCCGCATCGTCGATCAGGATGTTCTCCGACGACACCGGATAGATGCCGTAGCGGCCGGCCTTCTTGCTGACGGTGTAATCGGGCGAGCTGGTATCCGCGCCCGGATACTGGTTCTCGGGCGCCGCCGGATTGAGCGTCGGCGGATCGGTGCAGGCGACCTTGAGCAGGGCCGCTTCGTTGGCGAACACGTTGTCGCCGGTGATCGGCGTCGGGCTCTCGCGCCCGCCGTTCGAGGACCAGATCGCGCGCACGCGGCGCAGCGCCGCATGGTCGACGCCGCGCAGCTCGATGCCGTTGCCGCCGGTATCGAGCACGGTCAGATCCTCGATCCACAGGCCATGGACGTTGACCGCGAGAATGCCCTCGGGCGTCTTGCTGTTCTTGAACGACAGCACGGTCTTGTCCCTGCCGCAGCCCTTGATCAGCACATCCTCGGTGTTGGTCAGCTGCAGCGCCGACGTCAGCTCGAAATAGCCGCAGTCGAACTGGATCACGTCGCCCGGCGCGGCCTGGATCATCGCATTGATCATTTCCCGCGTGGCGCCGGCGTCCGCCTTGATCAGGAACGTGCGCCCCCCGGTGGTGCCGCCCGTGGTGCCGCCGGTCGTGCCCCCCGTCGTACCGCCGGTGGTGCCCCCCGTGCCCCCCCCGGTTGTGCCGCCCGTGGTGGTACCCCCGGTGGTGTCGCCGATGCCGCCGCCATTGCCATTGCCGCAGGCGCTCAGCAACAGCGCCAAACCCACCACCCACGGCGTCACGCCGCGACCCAACCCATACGCCGGTGCATTCATCATTAATCTCTCCCGATCACGCTGTGCGAAGGCAACAGTCGTGCCACTCTCCTGACCCACCATTCTATGGTCCGCGCTTGGCACCCCGCTTTAGGAGAATTAGCCCCCCTCAAAGCGGGATCAGATGCGGCGCCATGTCCACGCGGTCCGCACCACTCCCCACGTGCACGCGATGCGCACCGCCGGCCGTGCCATGGCGCGCCCGGAGAGACTCGAACTCCCGACCCTCTGGTTCGAAGCCAGATGCTCTATCCAACTGAGCTACGGGCGCAACGGATGCCGGTGGCGCGCCACCTTACCTGAATCCGGGCAGCGGGCCTATCCGGCTCGATAGCCCGGCTCGATAGCGGATGCCGGTGCCGCCGGCGCATCGCGCGCACACCGCGTCGCCGGCCGCCCATGACTCGCCCGCAGACATCGGTTTTGCGGCCTAGAATTGGCGCCTCCGCTCGATCAAGACCAGCACAACACGATGCCCATCACCCCGCGGGCGCGCGGCATCGCCGCCGAGCAGGCGATCCTGCAGGCCACACTGAAGATTCTCAGCACAGGCGGCTACTCGGCGCTGACCATTGATCGCGTCGCCGCCACCGCGCGCGCGAGCAAGACAACGATCTATCGCCGCTGGAAGACCAAGGAGCATCTGGTCCTCGCGGTGTTCGACCGGCTGCCGATGGCCGCGCCCCCGGCCGCGGGCGCCAGTCTCGAAGCCGACCTGATCGCGCTGTTTGGCCAGTTCTCGAAGATCATGCAGGACTCGCCGCTGCGCGGGGTGCTGCCGATGCTGGTCGCGGAGTGCATCAACAACCCCGCGCTGTCAGCCGCATTGACGCGGGTGAACGAACAGCGCCGCGCGCCGATCCGCCACGTGCTCAAGCAAGCCATCCACCGCGGCGAGCTCGCCGCGGACACCGATATCGAACTGGCAATCGACGTGATCCAGGGCGCCATCTCGATTCGGCTGTACTTCCTGCTCGACCCGCTCAGGGACGAGTGGATCCGCGGCTTGGTGCAGCTGCTGCTCAACGGCTTCGGGCGCAGGCCGCGCGCGCGGCGCGGCTGAGCGGCTCCGCTTCGTCCGTTTGAGTGATTGTGATGTGTACGATACGTCTCGTATCGTCAGAGGATGGGGAGAAAACACGTCGTCATCACCGGCGGCGCGAGCGGGCTCGGACTGGGCTGCGCGACGCGCTTTTACCAACTCGGCTTCGACATCACCATCGCCGACCTGGATGTTCCCGGCGCCCAACGCGCGGTCGAGGGCCTGCGCGCCCTTGCACCGAGTGAAGCCCGGCTGCGCGCCGAGGCGCTGGATCTCGCGGACACCGCGAGTATCGCGGCGCTGGCACACCGCCTGCAGGCTCGCGGCGAGCCAATCGATGTGCTGGTCAACAACGCCGGCATCTATCCACCTTCACGCCGCACGCTGTCGCCCGAAGGGCACGAGCTGACCTTCGCGATCGCGCATCTGGGGCATTTCCGCCTCACCCATGCGCTGTGGCCGCTGCTGCAGCGCGCCGAAGCCGCGCGTGTCGTCAGTATCTCCAGTCTGGTGCAGCGCCGCGCCCGACTCGACCTCGACGATCTGACGTTCGAGCGCGGCTACACCCCGATCCGCGCCTATCAGCACGCCAAGCTCGCCTGCCTGCTGTTCGCGCTCGAACTGCAGCGGCGACTCGAGGGTGCGGAGTTGCGCATCGCCAGCTACGCCGCGCACCCGGGCGTCTGCCGCACGCAGATCGGCCGCCATCGCCGCCGCTCGGCGCAGGACAGCGCCTGGCAGCGACTGTCCACCACAGCGCTGGCCTTTGGCCTGCGGCACGCCGGTCAGTCACCCGAGCACGGCGCAGCGGCGGTGATCAAGGCAGCCACGTCGGAGCACATCCGGCCCGGCAGCTTTCTCGGGCCGCGCTGGCTGTTTGAGAGCTTCGGCCCGCCCGACGTCATCACGCCCGGACCGGCCGCGCGCGATCCCGAACTGGCGCGGCGGCTGTGGTCCGCCTCGGAAGCGCTGACCGGCGTGCGCTGGACGATCTGAGGCAGGACCGGCGTCGCCGCCTCCGGACGGTGCCGCGCATCGCGGTTGATCAGAGGAGAGCAAAGTGCTGAATTGGTGTCGGTGGATTCCGCTGCTGCTCGCACTGCATGCGAGCACGGCGCTGGCGCAGGACGCGGGCGAAAACGATTTCGAGCAGTGGCTGTCGGCGTATGCGGATCCGGCACCGGAGCCGCAGGGCCCGCAGGCGGCGCCGTCTGCACCGGCGCCGGAAGCGCAGGCGGCTGCGGACGCCGACCCGCAACCCGCGGCCGAGGCGCCGATCGATGTGGTCGCGGTGGAAGCGCTCGAGCCCGCCGCGGTGCGTGAGCCGCCCCGCGCCGCGGCGCCATCGCAACGCACCACCACGCTCGACGAGATCGTCGTCACCGCCGAGCGCCGCACCGCGTCGGTGCAGGACACACCGATCTCAATGGAGGCGTTCAACAGCGACAAGCTTGAGCAGCGCGGCATCCACGGGGTACAGGACCTCGCCTCGAATGTGCCGAGCATGGTCATCGAGCCCCACCCGCTGTCGAACACCACCCTGCGCATCACCATCCGCGGCGTCGGCATCACCGATGCCCAGGTCACGCAGGATCCGGCCGTGGGCATCTACCTCGACGGCATCTACCTGGCGCGCTCGGCCGGCCTGGCACTGGAGCTCGCAGACCTCGAGCGCATGGAAGTGTTGCGCGGCCCGCAAGGCACCCTGTACGGCCGCAACACCACCGGCGGCGCCGTCAACATGGTCACACGCCGGCCGTCGGTCGAGGCCTTCTCGATGTGGCACCAGATTGCGCTCGCATCACGCAACCAGCTCACCGCCAAGACCGCGTTCAATCTGCCGCTGACCGACACGCTGGCGATCAAGCTGGCGGCGCTGAGCGCCCAGCGCGATGGCTTTGTCGACAACAGCGGCGCCGGCGGCGACTTCGGCGACCGCGACGAGCGCGCCTACCGCCTCGACGCGCGCTGGCACGCCGCCGAGTGGCTGACCGCGGATTACGCCTACGATCGCACGGAGCTTGAGTACTATAACTACATGTTCCAGCCGATCCTCCCATCGAGCACGCCGCACGGGATGGCTGATCTGTTCAAGCCCTACGCGCAGTCCGAATCGGTGTACGCGCAGCAGCGGCTGCCCAGCCTCGCCTCCGGCGCCCCGTATGAAGCCTCGGCATCGCAGATCCAGGGCCATTCGCTGACGCTGACCGCGCCGCTGAGCGCGGCGTTCGAACTCAAGTACATCGGCGCCTACCGCCAGCTCATCGACGACCAGTATGTCGATCTGGGCGGTGGCGGCGGCTCCACCGGCTACCGCGTCGATACGCACGCCTATGACGGACCCGCGGGTCTGGTCGCCGGCGGCGGCGAGCCGACGCCGCTGGTGATCCCGCGCGTGTTCCAGGAGCAGGCGTCGCACGAACTGCAGCTCAGCGGCAGGCTGTTCGAGCAGTTCGATTTCATCGTCGGCGCCTACCATTTCAAGGAGGACGGCGGCGAGCACGGCGGACCGACGCATCACATCTTCAACACCAAGCTCGATCCGTCTCAGTTCGACGCGCTGCTCAACGCGATTCCCGGACTGCGCGATCCGCTGCGCGAGCTGGCGTTTCCCGGTCTGGCGGCGTTCTGGGATTACGACATTGCCATCGAGAACTCGGCCACCGCCTTGTTCGGCCAGTTCAGCTGGACACCGGACCTGCTCGACCAGCGCCTGCGCCTGACCCTGGGGCTGCGTCAGTCCTGGGATGAGCGCGAAGCGCTGAAAAATTTCATCCAGACCCAATATGTCGAGGGACAGATCGCCGGCACCGGCGCCACGGCGATCCTGATTCCGGGCGAGGCCTACCGCACGGTGGATGACTTCGTCGACGTGCGCGCCGAACGCAAGGACCGCAACTTCTCGCCCTCATTCAACCTGCAATACGAGATCGCCGACAACGCGACGAGTTACCTGTCCTACGCCACCGCGTACAAGAGCGGCGGCTTCAACACCCGCGACCCGCAGATCTCCGGCGCTTCAGGCCCGGCCTCCGACGGCACCAATTACGGGTTCGGCTTCATCGAAGGCTTCAAGCCGGAAACCGTGCGCTCGCTGGAACTCGGCCTCAAGAGCGAGTGGATGCAGCGGCGCCTGCGCTTCAATGCCGCCGCCTTCGACAGCCACTACCGCAACATGCAGACCAACTTCATGGTGCCGGGCACGATCTCCGACACCAAGTCGCGCAATGCCGGCAAGGCACGCATGCGCGGCATCGAACTGGAAACCGCGTTCGTCGCCCTCGAGGATCTGATTCTGTCGCTGCAGTACGCCTACCTCGACGCGCAGGTCCAGGAGGTCATCGATGTCGACGGCAACAACGTCGCGCATCTGTACCCGTTCATCGCCGCTCCGCCGCATTCCTATGTCGCCAGCATTGACTGGACCTTCATGCGCCGCGCCTGGGGCGATCTGCGCGCCTACCTGCACTACCAGTACACCGGCGACCGCCAGGGCTTCGTCATCACCGAGGACAAGCGCGGCCTGACCGCTATCGACGGCTACGGCCTGCTCAATGCCCGCCTGACCGCGGGCGGCCTGCGCGTGGGTGAGGCCGCCGCCCTCGACATCTCGGCCTGGGTGCGCAATCTGGCCGACGAGACGTATCCGATCACGGCCATCGACAACCTGCCGCACGCAGACCGGGCGGTGATCTGGGGCGAGCCGCGCGCCTTCGGGGTCGAGTTCACCTACCGCTACCAGTGACCGCCCCCAACACCCCACGGATCTGCAGGCGCGGCGCACGCGGCATCGCGCTGGCGGTGATGCTGGCCCTGTGGGCGCCGGGCGCGTCGGCGGATCCGAATCCGAATCCGGCCCACGGCGTTCTCGGGCACTGGCTGGCCCACGAGGGCGATAGCTCGATCCTGGAGCTCTATCTCGAAGGCGACGCGCTTGCCGGGCGCATCCTGCAAGTCACCAGCGCCGAGGGCGACGTGCTGCAGCCGGTCTGTGAGCACTGCCCCGGCGACCTCGAAGGCAGACCGATCACCGGCCTGCGTTTTCTCTGGGGGCTGCGGCTGCAGGACGGTCGCTGGGTGGGCGGCCATGTCATCGACCTGCGCGACGGACTCACGCAAGGGACGATCGCGAATGCCGAGATCGCGCCGCGCGGCGACACGCTCGTGTTGCACGCGTATCTGGGGGTGCGGGCCCTGGGGCAGACCCGCATCTGGACCCGCCCTGCGCCGGTCAGCAGCCGCGCAGCAGCCGTGCCGTAGCCGCACGCAGCGCAGACGCTGCGCGCGCGGCCTTTTTTGCGCGCGCGGCTTGACGGCCTTGCGCCCGAGACCGTGTACTTCGCACCGCAGCCGCCGCGTCCGGTGGCGGCGTCAGCCGGCAGGGCGTTCCCCATTGCAGCCAGGCCGCAGTCCCTCGACAGCGGCGAGCGGTTCTGCCGGTCACCGATTCACTTCATGAGGTATGCAGATGCGTAGTACCCCGATCGGTTTGGCCCTCGTCGCGATGCTGATCGCGGCATGCAATTCGTCGCAGCAGCCCGTGGCGCCGCCCACCGGCACGAACGGCACCGGCGCGCTCAAGGCGCAGCTGCGCCGCACCGATTACGGCGTGGTGCATGTCACCGCCGACAGCTACGAAGGCCTGGGCTACGGTTACGGCTACGCCTTCGCGCAGGACAACCTGTGCGTGATCGCCGACAGCTACGTCACCGTCAACGGCGAGCGCAGCAAGTACTTCGGGCCCGACGCAAGCTGGACCTTCACCGGCAACAGCACCGTCAACAACAACCTGAACTCCGACTTCTTCTTCAAGCTCGTCATTGCCGAGGGGCGGATCGAGAAGCTGCTGCAGCTGCCGCCGCCGCAGGGGCCGCTGCCCGAGGCGCGCGCCCTGATCCGCGGCTACGTCGCCGGCTACAACCGGTACCTGCGCGATACCGGCATCGCGCAACTGCCCGACCCCACCTGCCGCGGCGCGGCCTGGGTGCGCGAAATCAGCGAGATCGACGTCTACCGCCGCTTCTACCAGCTCGCCATGCTGGCCTCGTCGGCCGTGGCCATCGACGGCATCGGCAGCGCCCAACCGCCGTACGGCGGCGCCGGCAGCACCTCGGCCGCGCCTTCGGGTGAGCTCATCGCACGGGAGCTGGGCCGCGCGTGGAGCGGCATCCAGATCGGCAGCAACGCGATCGCCCTCGGCAGCGACGCCACCGCCACCGGCCGCGGCATGCTGCTCGGCAACCCGCACTTCCCGTGGTACGGCTCCGAGCGCTTCCATCAGACGCACCTGACGATTCCGGGCACGCTCGATGTCACCGGCGTCAGCCTCTTCGGCGTGCCGCTGGTGCTGATCGGCCATACGCAAAATCTGGCCTGGAGCCACACCGTGTCCAGCGCCTGGCGCTTCACGCCCTACGAGCTGAAACTGCTGCCCGGCGAGCCGACCACCTATCTCGTCGACGGCCTGCCGGAGGCCATGACCCCGGTGCCGCTGAGCGTGGAGATCCGCAACGCTGATGGCTCGACCGGCAGTGTGCAGCGCACGCTCTACACGACCCGCTGGGGGCCGGTCTTCACCAGCGTGCTCGGCCTGCCGCTGTTCCCCTGGCTGCCGAACCAGGCCTATGCGCTGGCCGACGTCAACGCGCAGAACTTCCGCTACGTCAACCATTTCATCGAAACCAACCGCGCACAGTCGACGCAGGAACTGCTCGCGATCCTGCAACGCAACCAGGGCATCCCTTGGGTGAACACGATCGCGGCGGATCAGGCCGGCAATGCGTTCTATGCCGACATTTCGGTCGTGCCCAACGTTTCCGATGACAAGGCGCTCAGCTGCGCCGGTGCCGCCGGCGTGGCGACGTTTGCCGCACTGGGCCTGCCGATCCTCGACGGCTCGCGCAGCGACTGCGCCTGGGACGTGGACACGGACACCGTGCAGGACGGCACGATCGGGCCGGCGCGCATGCCGCACCTGTTCCGGCGCGACTACGTCACCAACTCGAATGACAGCTACTGGCTGTCCAACCCCGACGAACCGCTGGAAGGCTACGCGCGCATCATCGGCGACGAGCGCATCGAGCGGCGCATGCGCACACGCGCGGGTCTGATCATGGTGCAGGAACGCCTCAGCGGCAGCGACGGCGGCGCCGGCAAGACCTTCACCCGCCAGCAGCTGCAGGATCTGCTTTACAACAACCGCCAGCACGCCGCCGACCTGTGGCTGGAGACGCTGGTGTCCTACTGCCGGCAGCTGCCCTACGCACTGGGCAACAGCGGCCCGGTGGCCACCGGCGACGCCTGCGAGGTGCTCGCGGCCTGGGACGGCAGC
>JBFHQK010000095.1:0-9605 GCA_041592255.1 Fontimonas sp. | reverse complement strand
TTTGTCCACCACAACCGCGTGATCGGCGGCCCCAAGCCGATCGATCCCGGCGCGGAGCGCCTGCGGCTGCGCCTGTGCCCGCATATCTACAACAACAGCGACGATATCGACCGCGTCGTCGCCGCGCTGTCGGGCCGGCGCGCGTGAGCCGGCGTGCGCCTCACCGGTCGTCGGTCCAGCGCAGCTGCGGCGCGGCGCCGAGCCGGTCTTCGACGAAAGCCCGCTGCCCGTAACGCTGCGCGAGCGCGCGCAGCGCCGCGGGCGGGGCATCGAGCAGGCACAGGCCGGGTTCGCGCCAGTCGCCGCTGGAGTCGTGATTGACCGCTTCGAGCGTGCGCCAGCCGTGCGCGGCCACCTCGGCCCGGAACCGGGCCAGGCGCCGGGCGTTGTCGGCGGCGGACAAGCGCCGCGAGCCCGGGTTGCAGGGCGTCAGCACGGCCCAGTGCGTCCGGCAGCCGGCCGCGGCCAGCGCGGCATCGGCCGCGGGATCGACAGCCCCGATGCGGCGATCGATCCGCGTGGCCCCGCTCACGATGCAGTAGTGCGCGGCGCGGTAGGCGCGCTCGTGTTGCGCGCGTTCCGACATGGCTCAGGCCGGCAGCCGCTGCAGGAAATCGTCGAAGAGCAGGGCCAGCGTGTCGATCCGTTCATTGAGCGTGTGCGCGGCGTCGAGCAGATGCAGATCGGCGCGGTGGCGTTGCGCGAAGCGCAGCGCACGCTCGACCGGCACGATCTCGTCGCGCCAGCCGTGCACGACGCAACAGTGCGCGGGGATGCCGTCCGGTTCCTGGTCCCAGCCGGGGAAATACAGCGCCGGCGCCATCAGGAACAGCGCCTGCGGCGCCAGACCGGCGCAGGCCATCGCGGCGACATAGCCGCCCATGCTCGATCCGGCCAGGACCAGGCGCTGGGCCTGCGGGCGCAGGTGCAGCAGCTGCGCCACGCGGATCTGCGGGTCCTGCGTGTGACTATAATCCGGGCTGATTGCCTCGAAACCGCGGCGGCGGGCCACGTCCGCGAGTCGTGTGATCTTGAGGCCCCAGGGGCCGCTTTCCTTGCCGTGTGCGAAGCACACGAGATTGCGTCCGGTCATTGTGCCCAAGCCGTTGTGAGGGATGCGCATGATAAGAAAAGCTGCTGGCCGCCACGCGCGCAAGACGCGCCCGGGCAAGCGCCTGCGCCGGGGCGAGCCGCTCGAAGTCGATCTCACCGTCAGCCTCAAGTTCGGCGACGAGCCGGCGGATCTGCTGACGCCGATCCGCAAGCGCCGTGTGCCGATGGTGAACTCGGTGTTCAAGAACCGGGATCGCATCATCCGCGGTTTTGTCGCGCTGCTGGTGAAGACCGGCCTCAGCAGTCCCCGGGTGGTCGGACAGCTGCTGCCCCTGTCGCAGCGGATGCGGGAGCGGTCGCGATGAAGGCGTTGCGGATTTTCAACGCGGTGGTGCTGGCGCTGACGGCGACGTTTGCGGTGACGCTGGGCGTGGTCAGCCTGATGTACGTGGTCAATCTCGACGCCTCGCCGCGGCTGCGCGCGGAGTGGCCGGCGGTGAGATCGGTCACCGCGGTGTTCTGGGCGCTGTTTCTGTGCACCGGTCTGGCGTGGTGGGCGCAGCATCGGCGCTCCCGCTGGCAGTGGTATGCGCAGGCGCTCAGCACCCTGGCCCTGGTCATCGGCGTTGCCACCCTGTTGCGCCTTCTCCGGGTCTGACCGGCCATGATCGACGCGCCTCTGCCCAAGCAGTGGGAGTGGCTGAGCCTGGTGCCGATCATTGCCGGGGCCTACTGGCTGCTGGCGGGCGACGGTGCGGGCTGGCTGATCTGGGCGGCGATTCCCGGCGCGCTGCTGCTCAGCGCAGGCGTCGCGCTGCTGCTGATGCCGGGCGAGCCGCGCATTCTCGGACTGATGGCGGGCGGCGGCGTGCTGGGCCTGCTGGCGGTGCCGCTGGCGTGGATCGTGGCTGACGCCGGCGCGGCGTTTTATGGCGCACTGCTGTCGCTGGCGAGTCTGCTCGCCGCCGGACGCATCGGTCTGCAGCGCGAGGCGCTTTACAGCGGCGCGGTCGCGCCGGAGATGTCCAGCGGCATGGACTTCAAGGCCGGCGTCGATGAGGCGCTGCTCGGCTACTTTGTCTGCACCGCGACGGTACCCAGCGGCGCGCAGGCCGAGCGGATGAGCGAGGACGCGCTGCAGCTCGACGCCACGATCCGCGAGCAGGGCTGGGACACCGATCCGCAGGGACTGCACCCGGCGCCGGCGGCGCCCGCGGAAACCTTTGTCGAGCGCGCGCGGCTGTGGGGTGTCGATTACGAAGTGCTGCGCTTTGCCAGCGATTTTTCCCTGCCCGCCGAGTTTCGCGGTGCCGAACGTTGGCACGGACACGAACTCAACCGCAGCTGCCATGTGCGGCTGCTGCGGCATCCGGGGCCGCCGCGGCCCTGGCTGTTGTGTCTGCACGGGTACCGCATGGGTGTGCCGTGGCTGGATTTGAGCCTGTTCTCGCCGGCCTGGCTGCATCACGGCCTGGGTCTGAACCTGATCCAGCCGGTGCTGCCGCTGCATGGGCCGCGGCGCACCGGCCTGCGTTCCGGCGATCAGTTCCTCGATGGCGATCTGCTCGACCTGCTGTATGCAGAGATGCAGACGCTCTGGGACCTGCGCCGCACGCTGGCGTGGCTGCGGGCGCAGGAGCCGGATGTCCGGGTCGGTGCGCTCGGCTTTTCGCTGGGCGGCTACAACGCGGCGCTGCTGGCGACCTACGAGCGCGACCTCGATTTCGTGCTCGCGGCGATCCCGGTGATCGATTTCGCCGCTGCGCTGTGGCGCTTTCTGCCGCCGGCGCACCTGCGCTACTTCGCCGCGCGCGGCGTCGACGAGGACCATTACCGGCGCGTGCTGTCGGTGGTCTCGCCGCTGGCGCGGCCGCCGCTGCAGGCGCGCGACCGCCGGCACATCATCGCCGCCGCGGCCGACCGCATCGTCCTGCCCAGCCATCCGCTGGCACTGTCCGAGCACTGGCAGGTGCCGGTGCACTGGTACCAGGGGACGCACCTGAGCGTGCGCCGGGAGCGTGTCCCGCGCACGGTGCTTCGCCAGGCGCTGGTCGGTGCGAAGTGGACGGTGGAGTAAACTTCCCATTTCTCGCGGCGTCGTCCGCTCAACGATCCGATCCATGATTCCAGTCGCCATCACCGGCACCGGCCTGTACACGCCGCCGCAGTCGATTTCCAACGACGAGCTCGTCGCCTGCTACAACGCCTATGTCGAGCGGTATAACCGCGAGCATGCGGCGGCGATCGCCGAAGGGCGCCTCGCCGCGCTGGCGCCGTCGAGCTCCGAGTTCATCGTCAAGGCCTCCGGCATCCGTTCGCGCCATGTCGTCGACCGCGACGGCATTCTGGATCTCGACCAGATGCAGCCGCGCATTCCGCTGCGCGGCGACGACCAGCCGTCGCTGATGTGCGAGATGGGCGTTGCGGCCGCGCGCGGGGCGCTGGAACGGGCGGGCCGGCGCGCCGACGAGATCGACTTCGTCGTCGTCGCCTGCTCCAACATGCAGCGCGGCTATCCGGCGATCGCGGTCGAGATCCAGCATGCCCTGGGCGCCTCCGGCTATGCCTACGACATGAACGTGGCCTGCGCGTCGGCCGCGTTCGGCATCCAGGCGGCGGTCGACGCCGTGCGCATGGGCAATGCCCGCGCGGCGCTGGTGATCAGCCCGGAGATCTGCAGCGGGCACCTGAACTGGCGCAATCGCGACTGTCATTTCATCTTTGGCGACGCCGCAACCGCGGTGCTGGTCGAGCCGCTGGAACGCGCGCAGGGGGCGCTGCGCTTCGAAGTGCTCGGCACGCGCCTGCGCACGCAGTTCTCCAGCAACATCCGCAACAACTTCGGCTTCCTCAACGCCTGCGAGCAGCCGCAGCGCAGCTGGGATGACGTCCTGTTCCATCAGGAAGGCCGCAAGGTGTTCAAGGAAGTGGTGCCGTTTGCCGCCGAGCTGATGCTGGGGCATCTGGGCGATCTGGGCATTGATGCGGTGACGGTGCGCCGGTTCTGGCTGCACCAGGCCAATCTGGGGATGAACCAGTTGATCGCGAAGCGGGTCCTAGGCCGTGAACCCAACGCAGTCGAGGCGCCGGTGATTCTCGACGAGTATGCGAACACCAGCTCGGCCGGCTCGGTGATTGCCTTCCACAAGTACCACGAGGACCTCGCGGCCGGCGACATCGGCGTGCTGTGCGCGTTTGGCGCCGGCTATTCCGTGGGTTCGGTGGTCCTGAAGCGGGCCTGACGTCAGACCCCACTGATAGCGTTCCATGAGCGATCAAAAATCCCTGCTGCGCCGCGCCTTCGATTTTGTCTGGGGCATCATCGTCACGCTGTACCGGATCGTCGTGATCCTGAGCGTGATTGTCGCGATCGGTCTGGTCTGGATGGCCTTGCGCGGCGGTCGGCCGCTGGTGGTCGAGGACAACGTTGCCCTGGTGCTGGCGCCGACCGGGGCGCTGGTCGAGCAGCTGGACGAGGACCCGGGACAGCGCTTCTTCGAAAGCCTGAGCGGCGAGATGCCGTCACAGTCGAGTCTGCGCGAGCTCATCGATGCGCTGGATGCCGCGCGTGACGACGAGCGCATCGCGTTTGCGGTGCTCAAGCTCGACGGACTCTGGAGCGCGGGTCTGGCCCAGCTTGACGAGCTGCGCACGGCGATGGCCGCGTTCCAGGCGGCGGGCAAGCGCATCGTCGCCTGGGGGCCGTGGTACGACCAGATGCATTACTACGCGGCGGCGCAGGCCGACGAGGTGGTGCTCGACCCCTACGGCATGGTCTACATCGAAGGATTCAGCGTCTACAACAACTACTATCGCGAGGCGCTGGACAAGCTCGGCGTTGACGTCCATGTGTTCCGCGTCGGCGAGTACAAGTCGGCGGTCGAGCCGTTCACCCGCGACAACATGTCGGACGAGGCGCGGGCGGCGAATCTGGACTGGCTCGGCGACCTCTGGGGCGCCTACGGACGTTCGGTCGCCAGCGGGCGCGGACTGGCGGCGGACGCTGCGGATGATTACGTCAACGGCATGCGTGCCGGCATGGTTGCCGCCGGCGGTGACGCCGCGGCCTACGCGCGTGACCGCGGGCTGGTGAGTGTGGTCGAGACACTCAGCGAGTTCCGCAAGCGCATGGGCGCCGTGGTGGGCATGGACGAGGACCACGGCAGCTTCCGCCAGATTCATTACCGCGATTACCTGGGCGCGGTGCAGCGTGAGGAGCTGGCGCGCACGGCGCGCGGCAG
The DNA here is from genome assembly GCA_041592255.1 of Fontimonas sp. Taxonomy (GTDB): domain Bacteria; phylum Pseudomonadota; class Gammaproteobacteria; order Nevskiales; family Nevskiaceae; genus Solimonas. Next base: position 4,311 of record JBFHQK010000095.1, on the reverse strand, counting down.
CACCGCGCGCAAGGTCGCGCTGGTGGTCGTGCAGGGCGAGCTGGTGGACGGACCCGGCGCGATCGGGCAGGCGGGCGGGGACACCCTCGCCGAGCTGCTCGACGACGCACGGCGCGACAAGGAGGTGGCAGCGGTCGTGCTGCGCATCGACTCGCCCGGCGGCAGCGTCTGGGCGGCCGAGCAGGTCCGCCGCGGGGTGCAGCAGCTGCGCGCCGAGGGCAAGCCGGTGGTGGCGTCGATGTCCACGGTGGCCGCCAGCGGCGGCTACTGGGTGGCGATGGACACCGATCAGATCTGGGCGCACGAAACCACGATCACCGGCTCGATCGGCGTCTTCGGCCTGCTGCCCACTCTGGACCGTACACTCGGCAAGATCGGCATTCACACCGACGGCATCGGCACGACGACGCTCGCCGGCGCGTTCCGCCTCGACCGTCCGCTGGCGCCGGATGCGCAGGCGATCATCCAGTCCGGCATCGAGAAGATCTACCGCGACTTCATCCACGGCGTCGCCACGGCGCGCGAGCTGCCGCTCGACGACGTCGAAGCGCTGGCGCGTGGTCGCGTCTGGAGCGGGGCCGATGCGCTCAAGCTCGGGCTGGTCGACGAGATCGGCGACCTGCAGCAGGCGGCGGATGCGGCCGCGCAGCTGGCCCAGCTCGATCCCGAGCGCTATGAGCTCGAGGAGCTGCATCCGGCGCGCGGGTTTGCCTCGGAGCTGCTGTCCCGTTTCTTCGGCAGCGTGCGCCTCGATCTGGTGCCGGGCATGGGGGGCTTGATCGAGCGGCTGCGTGCGCACGCCGATGTTTCGCGCATGCTGGGGGCCTTCAACGATCCGCGCGGGATCTACGCTCACTGCTTCTGCACGATGTCGAACGCCGGACGCGGGCGGTAAAGCGCTGATGCCGCATCTGCGCATCGACGACTTCGACCTGCACTACCACGAGGCCGGTACCGGCACGCCGCTGGTGCTGCTGCACGGTCTGGGCGGGAGCTGGGAGGACTGGGAATACCAGATCCCGCACTTTGCCGCGCACTACCAGGTGCTGGCGCCGGACTTGCGCGGCTTTGGCGACAGCGGCAGCGGCCAGCGCCGCATCAGCATCGCCCGGTTTGCGGCCGATATCGGCGCACTGCTTGATGCCAAGGGCATCGCCCGGTGCCTGCTGGCTGGACACTCGATGGGCGGTGCGGTGGCGCTGCAGTTCGCCCTGACGCATCCGGGCCGGGTCGAGCGGCTGGTGATCGCCAACAGCGTGCCCAGCTTCAAGCCGCAGTCGGCACGTCATTACATCGAATTTCTCTACCGGCTCGCGGTGATGGGGCTGCTGGGGCCGGCGCGCTTGGCCGAGATCGGCGCGCTGCGCATGTTCCCGGGCGCCGAGCACGAAGCGCAGCGGCTCAAGCTGGTCAGCCGCGGCGCGCGCAATTCGCGCAGCGTCTATCTCGGATCCCTGGCTGCGCTGGGGCGCTGGTCGGTGATCGAGCGTCTGCACGACCTGACGATGCCTGTGCTCGTCGCGGCGTCGCAGCACGACTACTTCGGTCACGACGAAACGGTCAGGTTTGCGCATGCCTTGCCGCGCGGACGGCTGCATCTGTTCAAGGGTGCCCATCACGGCCTGCCGATGGAGCAGCCCGCAGCGTTCAACGCCGTGCTGCAGCGTTTCCTCGAAGGGCCGGCGCCGCGCCTGCACAAGGAACTCGCCGCGTGAGTGCGGCGCCGGTCGGGATCCTCGACTCCGGGGTCGGTGGCATTTCGGTGCTGCGCGAGATCCGCCGCCTACTGCCGGCGGAGGATCTGATCTACTACGCCGACAGCGGCCATTGTCCCTACGGCGGCAAGCCGCGCGAGCAGATTCTGGCGCGCGCGACCGCGATCACCGAATTTCTGCTGAGTCGCGGCGCCAAGCTGATTGTGGTGGCCTGCAACACCGCGACCATCGCCGCGGTGGAGCAGCTGCGCGCGACCTATCCGCTGCCGTTCGTTGGCATGGAGCCGGCGGTCAAGCCGGCGGTTGCCCTGACGCAGACCGGTGTCGTTGGGGTGCTGGCGACCGGCGCGGCGCTGGCCGGCGAGAAATTCCATCGCCTCGTCGCTGAGCACGCCGGTGGCGTGCGCGTGATCACCCAGCCCTGTCCGGGGCTGGTCGAGCGCGTCGAGTGCGGGGATCTGGGCGGGCCGCAGACGCGCGCGCTCGTCGAGCGCTATGTGGCGCCGCTGCTGGCGGAACAGGCCGATGCGATCGTGCTCGGCTGCACGCATTACCCCTTCCTGCGCCCGCTGATCCAGGAGGTCGTCGGCGCCGGGATCCGGCTGATTGATACCGGCGAAGCGGTGGCGCGTCACACGCGCCGGGTGCTGGAGCGCGAGCAGCTGCTCAACCCCGCGACGTCGCCGGGCCGCATCGAATGGCACACCAGCGGCGATCCAACCGCGTTCGCGCAGCTGTATCCGCTGCTGCTGGGCGAGTAAACCTGGCGCGGCCGAGGCCGCAGCCGGTGAAGGCTGACTAGCTGTGCCCGATGAAGCGCATCGACAGGTCGATGGCGCGCAGATGCTTGGTGATCGCGCCCACCGAGATGCGGTCGACGCCGGTTTCCGCCAGCGCGCGGATGCGCTCGAGCGTGGCGCCGCCGGAGTATTCGATCAGGGTCCGGCCGCCGGCAGTGCGATGGGCGCGGGTCCGTTGCACCGCTTCGCGCAGGGTGTCGAGGGCGAAGTCATCGACCAGCAGCAGGTCGACGTCGGCGGCGAGCGCGGCCTGGACCTCGTCGAGCGTTTCGGCTTCGGTCATCAGCGCGACGCCGGCGTTGAGCGCGCGGGCGTTGGCAATCGCGCGCTCGATGCCGCCGGCCGCGGCGATGTGGTTTTCCTTGATCAGGATGCCGTCGAACAGGCCGATGCGGTGGTTGACGCCGCCGCCGCAGAGCACGGCGTATTTCTGTGCGTTGCGCAGACCCGGCAGGGTCTTGCGGGTGTCGGCGATGCGGCAGCCGGTGCCGGCGACGGCATCGACATAGCGGCGCACCGCGGTCGCGGTGCCGGACAGCGTCTGCAGGAAGTTGAGCGCCGTGCGTTCGCCGGTGAGCAGCGCGCGCGCCGGCCCCGAGAGCGTGAACAGGCACTGGTCGGCGGCGACGCTGGCGCCCTCGTCGATCTGCCAGGTCAGGGTGATTGCCGGATCGAGCTGGCGGAAGACTTCATCGACCCAGGGGCGGCCGCAGATCACGGCGGCTTCGCGCGCGATCACGCGTGCCTGCGCCTGCGCCGGCGCCGGCACCAGGCGCGCGGTGACGTCGCCGCTGCCGATGTCCTCGGCCAGCGCGCGGGTGACGGTCTGGCTCAGGTCGCTGATGTAGGCAGGCAGGTTCATCGCCGCCTCAGGCCCAGAGGAACTCGAGCAGCGCCATCTGCGCCCAGAGCCGGTTCTCGGCCTCGTCCCAGACCACGGACTGCGGTCCGTCGATGACACCGGAGCTGACTTCCTCGCCGCGGTGGGCTGGCAGGCAGTGCATGAAGAGTGCGTCCGGCTTTGCGCGCGCCATCAGCGCGGCATCGACTTGGTAGCCGGCGAAAGCGGCGAGCCGTTTCTTGGTTTCGGCCTCCTGGCCCATGCTGGTCCAGGTGTCGGTGACAATCAGATCGGCGTGCTGCGCAGCCTCGGCGGGCGTGCGCACAATGTCGACATGGCGCCCGGCCGCGGCGATCAGCGCGGCGTCGGCCTCGTAGCCGGCAGGCGCGGCGATGCGCAGGGTGAAGTCAAACAGCTGTGCCGCCTCGATCCACGAGTGGCAGACGTTGTTGCCGTCACCGATCCATGCCGCCACCTTGCCGCGCGGGTCACCGCGGTGTTCGAACCAGCACTGCATGTCGGCCAGCAGCTGGCAGGGGTGGTGCTGATCCGACAGGCCGTTGACGACCGGCACCCGGGAGCTGGCTGCCAGTGCGGCCTGGTCGTCCTGTGAGTTGTTGCGGATCATGATCGCGTCGCACATCCGCGACAGTACGCGCCCAGTGTCGGCGATCGGTTCGTCGCGGCCGAGCTGGATCGCGCCGGCGTGCAGGAACAGCGCGTGCCCGCCGAATTTCGCCATGCCGGCCTCGAAGCTGACACGGGTGCGCGTGGAGTTCTTGGTGAAGATCATCGCCAGCGTCTTGCCTGCGAACGGGCGGTAGGCCGGATCGGGTCGCGCACGCAAGGCCATCGCGCGCTCGACCACGGTGCGGGCCTCGGCCGCAGTCAGATCGGAAAGTCGCAGAAGATGCCGCACCATTATCGTTTGCTCCAATGAAAAAGGCCGCGCGGT
>JBFHQK010000094.1:0-9610 GCA_041592255.1 Fontimonas sp. | reverse complement strand
TTGAGCCAGTCGATCAATTCCGATGTCGACGGCTTCTTCTTCAGGCCCGGAATATCGCGCAAGCCGAAAAACACTTCCATGGCTTCCTTGAGCAGTGCCGGCTTTAGACCGGGGAAGTGCACATCGACGATTGCCTGCATGGTGTCACGGTCGGGAAACTGAATGTAGTGAAAGAAGCAGCGACGCAGGAACGCATCCGGCAGCTCCTTCTCGTTGTTCGAGGTGATGACGATGACCGGACGATGGCGCGCGCGCACCGTCTCGCGCGTTTCGTAGACGTAGAACTCCATCTGATCGAGTTCGCGCAGCAGATCGTTGGGAAACTCGATGTCCGCCTTGTCGATCTCGTCGATCAGCAGCACCGGCTGCGCATCCGACTCGAAGGCTTCCCACAGCTTGCCGCGGACGATGTAGTTGCGGATGTCCTTGACCGACTCGTTGCCGAGCTGCGAATCACGCAGGCGCGACACCGCGTCGTACTCGTAGAGGCCATGCTGCGCCTTGGTGGTCGACTTGATCGCCCAGTCGTAGAACGGCCGGTTCAGCGCCGCGGCGATCTCGCGCGCGAGCTGGGTCTTGCCGGTGCCCGGCTCGCCCTTGACGAGCAGCGGCCGCTGCAGCGTCACCGCGGCGTTGACCGCCATCATCAGATCGTCAGTGGCGACGTAGCTTTCGGTGCCTTCGAAACGCACGGGGAAATCCTCACAAACAGTCGAATGGCCCGAGTCTACAGAACGACGGGCGCGTCCGGCAGTTCGTTGCCGCTGGCGCGCGGTGCCGGCGGATGCCGCCGCAGCACTTCGGCCACCGCCTCGACGCCGGCGACTGCGCCGTCGAGGTATCGCGCCTGGCGGAAATGCCGCTCCATGGTGCGGCAACAGGTTTCCCACTCCTGCGCCGCCACGCGACCGCCGGCGACGCCGCGGTCAGCGACGATCTCGACGTCGTGATCGGCGAGCAGCAGATAGATCAGCACACCATTGTTGTGCTCGGTATCCCAGACGCGCTGCAGCGCGAACACGTCCAGCGCGCGCTCGCGCGGCGTCACGCGGCTGCGCAGCGACGCCCATGGCAGCGCCCCTTCGACGACGAAGCGGATCTCGCCGGCATGGCGCGCCTCGCAGACCCGGATCGCGCGCTCGATGGCGGCCAGCGTCGCCGGCGGGAACGCCCGGCGCGACTGCCAGTCGCCGAAGCACAGGTGCCGCAGGATGCGCGCAAACTCCATCTCACCAGCCTCCCGATGCGCCACCGCCGCCGAAACGGCCGCCGCCGCCGCGGATCCCGCCACCGCCCAGACCGCCCCCGCGATACCCCCCGCGCCCACCGCCCATGTGCCCGGCGACGCCGCTGAGCACGAGGACGAAGACAATCACGCCGACGAAGCCGCCGAGCAGCACGGTGCCGCTGACCAGCCAGACCACGCCCGTCGCCAGCGCACCCATCAGCAGGCCGGCGGGCAAGGCGCCGAGCAGACGCCGCAGCAGCTGGCCGATCATCAGCGGCACGATCAGCAGCACCGCCCATCCGTCCCAGGCGCGATCAGTCGGCGGGGTCCGCGCCGCCGGCGCCGGCAGCGGCTCGCCGCGGATCACCGACAGCATCTGCTCGATGCCGGCGTGCACGCCGCCGTAGTAGTCGTCGTTGCGCAAGTAGGGCGTGATGGTCTCGGCAATGATGCGCTTGGCGATTGCGTCCGGCAGCACGCCCTCCAGCCCGTAGCCGACCTCGATGCGCAGCCGGCGATCGTTCTTGGCCACCAGCAGCAGCGCACCGTCGTCGACGTCCTTGCGGCCGAGCTGCCAGGCCTCGACGACGCGCAATGCGTACTGCTCGATGGATTCGGGCGCGGTGGTAGGCACCATCAGCACCGCGACCTGACTCCCCTTCTCCGCTTCGAACGCCGCCAGACGCCGGCTCAGCGCCGCCTGCTGCGTGGCGCTGAGCGTCGCGGTGAGATCGGTGACGCGCGCAAACGGCGGGACGGCGACCTCGGCACGGGCGAGGCCGGCGATCGCGAGTCCGGTCACCGCAAGCAGCAGCCGCAGAGCCTGGCGCGCCGATGCGAACCGGCGGTGCGGCCGCAGGACGTTGCGCTGGCGCATGCGCAACAGGCCCTAGTCGCCGCTGCCGAAATCGACCGTCGGTGGCGTGGCGATGGCCTTCTCGTCCTCGACCGTGAAATTCGGCTTGACCGCCATGCCGAACAGCATCGCCGTGAGGTTCGACGGAAACGAGCGCACCGTAGTGTTGTACGCCTGCACCGCCTGGATGTAGCGGTTGCGCGCCACCGCGATGCGATTCTCGGTGCCTTCAAGCTGCGCCTGCAGATCGCGGAACAGCGCGTCGGATTTCAGCTGCGGGTAGTTTTCAACCACCACCAGCAGACGCGACAGCGCGCCGGACAGCTCACCCTGCGCCTGGCCGAAGCGCTGCAGTGCGGCGGCATCGTTGACCATCTCCGGCGACACCTGGATCTGGCCGACGCGCGCCCGCGCGTTGGTGACTTCGGTCAGCACTTTCTCCTCCTGCGCGGCGAACCCCTTCACCGTGCTGACCAGATTGGGCACCAGATCGGCGCGGCGCTGGTACTGGTTGAGGACTTCAGCCCAGCCGGCGGTGATCTGCTCGTCCTGGGTCTGCAAGGTGTTGTAGCCGCAGCCGGACAGCAGCAGCGCGCTGGCGCTCAGAAGCAGGGCAGCGATGCGTTTCATCGGCAGACACTCCGTCAACAAAAAGGCCGCGCCCACTATGTAGGCGCGGCCGTGCCGCTTTCAAGCTGGCGCGCCGCACGGTGCGGCGTCGCTGTCCGCGGCTCAGGCGCCGCGCGCCTCGAGCGCAGCCACCGCGGGCAAGGTCTTGCCTTCGAGAAACTCGAGGAACGCGCCGCCACCGGTGGAGATGTAGCCGATCTGGCCGGCAATGCCGAACTTGTCGATCGCCGCCAGCGTGTCGCCGCCGCCGGCCAGCGAGAACGCGGACGACTCGGCAATCGCCTGCGCCAGCGCCTGGGTGCCGCCGGCAAAGGCGTCGTACTCGAACACGCCGACCGGACCGTTCCAGACGATCGTGCCGGCGGTCTTGAGCTGCGCCGCCAGCTTGGCGCGCGTCTTGGGTCCGATGTCGAGAATCATCTCGTCGTCGTGGATGTCGCCCACCGCGCGCACCTCGGCTCGCGCTTCGGCCGAAATCTCGGTGGCGACGATGACGTCCTCCGGCAGCGGAATGTCGCCGCCGCGGGCCTGGATCTTCGCGCGGATGGCCTTGGCGGTATCGAGCATGTCCATTTCGCACAGCGACTTGCCGACCTTGTGCCCGGCCGCGGCGAGGAAAGTGTTGGCGATGCCGCCGCCGATGATCAGCTGATCGGCACGATCCGCAAGGTTGTTGAGCAGGTCGAGCTTGGTCGAGACCTTGCTGCCACCGACGATCACCGCCAGCGGCCGCTTCGGATTGGCCAGGGCCTTGCCCAGCGCGTCGAGCTCGGCCGCCAGCAGGGGGCCGGCGCAGGACACCGGCGCGAAGCGCGCGACGCCGTGGGTCGAGGCCTCGGCGCGGTGCGCGGTGCCGAACGCGTCCATCACATAGACATCGCACAGCGCCGCCATCTTCCTGGCCAGCGCCTCGTCGTCGTCCTTCTCGCCCTTGAGATAGCGCGTGTTCTCGCCCAGCGCGATCTGCCCCGGCTCGAGTGCGACGCCGTCGATCCAGTTGCTGATCAGCGGCACCGTGCGGCCCAGCGCCTGCGACAGCCAGCCCGCCACCAGCGTCAGCGAGGTTTCCGGATCGAGCTTGCCGGCCTTCGGCCGGCCCAGATGCGACAGCACCAGCACCGAGGCGCCTTTGTCGAGCGCCAGCTTGAGCGTCGGCAGCGAGGCGCGCAGGCGCGCGTCTGAGGTGATCCGGCCGTTGTGCACCGGCACGTTGAGATCCTGGCGGATCAGCAGGCGCTTGCCGGCCAGGTCGAGATCGGACATGCGGAGGACGGTCATGAGGTTTCTCCGTTGTGAATTCCTAAAAAAGCGAAAAGCCCCGCGAGCGGGGCTTTCCGGATTGTGTGCGGCGCTTACTTGGCGGCCACCACGCGCACCATTTCCAGGCACTTGTTGGAGTAGCCCCACTCGTTGTCGTACCAGCTCACGAGCTTGACGAAGGTGGAGTCGAGCTGGATGCCGGCATCGGCATCGAAGATCGAGGTGCGCGCATCACCGCGGAAGTCGGTCGCCACGACCTTGTCCTCGGTGTAGCCGAGCACGCCCTTGAGCGGACCTTCGCTCTGCGCCTTCATCTCGGCGCAGATCTCCGCGTAGCTGGCCGGCTTCTCGAGCTCGACGGTCAGGTCGACGACGGAAACGTCGGACGTCGGCACGCGGAACGACATGCCGGTCAGCTTCTTGTTCAGCGCCGGGATCACGACACCGACCGCCTTGGCCGCGCCGGTGCTCGACGGAATGATGTTCTCGAGGATGCCGCGGCCGCCGCGCCAGTCCTTGTGGCTCGGACCGTCGACGGTCTTCTGCGTCGCGGTGGTCGCGTGCACCGTGGTCATCAGGCCGCGCTTGATGCCCCACTTGTCGTGCAGCACCTTGGCCACCGGCGCCAGGCAGTTGGTCGTGCACGAGGCGTTGGAGATGATGGTCTGACCGGCGTAGGTCTGATGGTTGACGCCGTAGACGAACATCGGCGTGTCGTCCTTCGACGGCGCCGACATGATCACCTTCTTGGCGCCGGCGTCGAGGTGCTTCTGCGCCGCAGCCTTGTCGAGGAACAGGCCGGTGGACTCGATGACGATGTCCGCGCCGACTTCGTTCCACTTGAGGTTGGCCGGGTCGCGCTCCTGGGTCAGCCGGATCTTCTTGCCGTTGACGATCAGCGCGCCGCCCTCGACGGCGACTTCGCCCTTGAAGTGCCCGTGCACCGAGTCGTAGCGCAGCATGTAGGCCAGGTAGTCGGGGTCGAGCAGATCGTTGATGCCGACGATCTCGATATCGCTGCCGAAGTTCTGCACCGCAGCGCGCAGCACGTTCCGGCCGATGCGACCGAAGCCATTGATACCTACCTTGACTGCCATGATCTGCTTCCTCTGGTTAAGGGGGAGCGGCACGCCGCCCCTGATTCGGCTCCGCGGCGACGGCCGGCACGGAGCTTGAAACGAAGACGCCCGTGCAAAACGGGCATTTATTCTAGACCTTTACCCCGCCAGCAGCTTGGCGGCCCGGCTGACGACGGTGTCGACCGTCAGGCCGAAGTGCTTGAACACCGCCGCAGCCGGCGCCGACTCGCCGAACTGGTCCACGCCCAGGACATCGCCGTCGATGCCGACAAAGGCGCGCCAGTACAGCGAGACACCGGCTTCGATCGCCAGGCGCTTGCGCAGCGCCGACGGCAGCACCGACTCGCGATAGGCGGCGTCCTGAGCCATGAACACCTCGGCGCAGGGCATCGACACGACGCGCACGCGGCGGCCGGACTCGGCAAGCTTCTTGGCCGCATCGACCGCCAGCTGCACCTCGGAGCCGGTGGCGATGATCACCAGCTCCGGATCGGCCGCCGACTGCCACAGCACGTAGCCGCCGCGGCGCGCCTCGGTCAGATGCGCGTCCGGATGCGGCTGTGGCGGCAGGTTCTGGCGCGACAGGGCCAGCGCCGACGGGCCGTTGCCGCGTTCGATCGCGCACGTCCACGCGACCGCGGTCTCGAACGCATCGGCCGGGCGCCAGACGTGCATCCCGGGAATCAGGCGCAGCGAGGCCACATGCTCGACCGCCTGGTGCGTCGGCCCGTCTTCGCCCAGACCGATCGAGTCGTGGGTCAGCACGAAAATGCTGCGCTGCTTCATCAGCGCGGCCATGCGCAGCGCGTTGCGCGCATAGTCGGAGAACACCAGGAACGTGCCGCCGAACGGAATCAGGCCGCCATGCAGCGCGATACCGTTCATGATCGCCGACATGCCGAATTCACGCACGCCGTAGTTGATGTAGTTGCCGGCCAGCTTGCCGTTGCGCAGCGACTTGTGCCCCTTGAAGTCGGTGCAGTTCGATTCCGACAGATCGGCTGAGCCGCCGAACAGCTCGGGCAGCTTGGTGGCGACGATATCGAGCACGTTCTTCGACGCCTTGCGCGTCGCCACCGGCTTGTCGGCCTGGCGCGCCTCGGCCAGCACGGCGCTGGCCACCGACGACCAGTCGGCCGGCAGCTCGCCCTTGATGCGGCGCAGGAACTCCGCGGCTTCCGCCGGATGCTGGGCCGCATAGTCGCTGAACAGCGCGGTCCAGCGCTGCTCGCGTTCCTGTCCCGCCGCGCGCGCATCCCAGGCGGACTGCACCGCCGCCGGGATCTCGAAATGCGTATGCGACCAGCCGAGCTGGTCGCGGGCGAGCAGGATTTCCGCCTCGCCCAGCGGCGCGCCGTGGCACTTTTCCTTGCCCTGCAGCGTCGGCGCACCAAAGCCGATGATGGTCTTGCAGCAGATCAGCGTCGGCTTGCCGATCGAGGCGCGCGCGGTCTCGATCGCGGTCTTGATCTCGCTGGGGTTATGGCCGTCGACATTGCGCACCACCTGCCAGCCGTAGGCTTCGAAGCGCGCCGGCGTGTCGTCGCGGAACCAGCCCTCGACATCGCCATCGATCGAAATGCTGTTGTCGTCGTAGAACGCGATCAGCTTGTTCAGCCCCAGCGTGCCGGCCAGCGAGCAGGCCTCGTGGGAGATGCCTTCCATCAGGCAGCCGTCGCCCAGGAACACATAGGTGCGATGGTCGACGACCGGAAAGCCGTCGCGGTTGAACTGCTCGGCGAGCACGCGCTCGGCGATGGCCATGCCCACGGCATTGGCCAGGCCCTGGCCCAGCGGCCCGGTGGTGGTCTCCACGCCCGGCGTCAGACCATGCTCGGGATGCCCCGGGGTCTTCGAGTGCATCTGGCGGAAGTTCTTCAGCTCCTCGATCGGCAGGTCATAGCCGCTCAGGTGCAGCAGCGCGTAGAGCAGCATCGAGCCGTGGCCGTTGGACACCACGAAGCGGTCGCGGTTGACCCACTGCGGATTGGCCGGGTTGTGGACCAGGTAGTCGTTCCACAGCACCTCGGCGATGTCCGCCATGCCCATCGGCATACCCGGGTGGCCGGAATTGGCTTTCTGAACCGCATCCATCGCAAGCGCGCGGATGGCGTTGGCCAGCTCGAAACGGGTCGGCATTGCACTCACCGGAGGGGGGAAAAAGGGGCCGGTATTGTCCGGGTTTGCTCCGGGCGGAGCAAGAATCGCCACGCCGACCGCGCCGCGGTCAGGTGTGGTGGCGCGGGCGCTCGCCGGGAAACCTGCGCCGGGTGGCGCGGAACAGGAGGTACACACCCCAGGGAAACGCGAGCACCCACCACCCCAGCGCCTCGGCGGTGGCCGGTGCGCCCGCGGTGCCGCCATAGCGCTGCTCCCACAACCAGCCGTAGAACCACAGGAAGGCCCACGGCAGCTGGGTCAGCGACGCCCACCACAGCTTGCCGATGACGCCGGCACGTCGGGACAGCAGGATGAAGAGCGCCGGCAGCACGATGCCGGCGATCACCAGCAGGCGCAGCCCGAGGCTTTCGTTCAGCAGCCAGCGCGGGTCCATCGTCGCGCTACGCCCGCCGCGCGAGCCGGTGCGGGCCGCGCAGGCCGCAACCGCATGCCGACCCCGCCCCCCAGGCGCCACCGTTCACGCGCTAGCCCCGCTTCGCCCATTTGATATTGCAGCCCAGACTCGGCTGCTGCGCCGCGTCGGGCATGCCGCCGGCGAGCACCGCATCGAGCGCGGCACGCAGATCGGCGCCGGTGAGCGGCACGGTGTTGCCGGGCGTCGCGCCGTCGAGGCGGCCGCGGTACACCAGTTTGCGTGCACCGTCGAAGACGTACAGGTCCGGCGTGCAGGCGGCCTGGTAGGCCCGCGCCACCGCCTGCGTCTGGTCGTACAGGTACGGAAACGGATAAGCCAACTGTTCGGCAACCCGCTTCATCTGTGCCGGGCCGTCCTCGGGGTAGTTGTCGGCGTCATTGCTGGAAATCGCGACAAAGGCGACGCCGCGCGGCTGGTAGTCGCGGGCGACGCGGATCAGCTCGGGATTGACGTGCTTGACGTAGGGGCAATGGTTGCAGAGGAACATCACCACCGTGGCGGTGCCCGAGGCCAGCTCACCCAGGCTGAGCGTGCGACCGCTGACGGCGTCGGGCAGGCTGAAATCCGGCGCCGGCGTACCCAGCGCGAGCATGTTGGAAGGGGTCAGGGCCATGATCGTGGCGACGTCGGATGGCGGGCGATCAGTCTATCAGTCCGCATCGAGGGACTGGCCCCGGCGCGCCACCGGGCTTAAAATATCCGTTCATCCGTATAGACAGATCGCGGGCATGCGCTAAGATTCGCGGCGCCTGCGCGCCGCGCGCTGCCCTTCTTCATCAGCACGATCACCTGAGGTCCACGCCGTGAGCCAATACCTGTTTACCTCCGAGTCCGTTTCCGAGGGCCACCCCGACAAGGTCGCCGATCAGATTTCGGACGCGGTGCTCGACGCCATCCTCGCGCAGGACAAGCGGGCACGCGTGGCCTGCGAGACGATGGTCAAGACCGGCGTGGCGATCGTGGCCGGCGAGATCACGACCAGCGCCTGGGTCGATCTCGAAGCCCTGACCCGCAAGGTCATCACCGACATCGGCTACACCTCCTCGCACGTCGGCTTCGACGGCCAGACCTGCGGCGTGCTCAACCTGATCGGCAAGCAGTCGCCGGACATCGCCATGGGCGTGGACCGCAAGAACCCCGAGGAACAGGGTGCCGGCGACCAGGGCCTGATGTTCGGCTACGCCACCAACGAGACCAAGGAGCTGATGCCGGCGCCGATCTACTACTCGCACCGCCTGGTCGAGCAGCAGTCGAAGGTGCGCAAGGGCAAGAAGCCGAAGCTGCCGTGGCTGCGCCCGGACGCCAAGTCGCAGGTGACGCTGCGCTACGAAAACGATGTCGCCGTGGGCATCGACGCGGTGGTGCTGTCGACGCAGCACGACCCGGAGATCAAGCTCAAAACGCTGCGCGAAGCGGTGATGGAAGAGATCATCAAGCCGGTGCTGCCGGCGAAGTGGATCGACAAGAACACCAAGTTCCACATCAACCCGACCGGCAACTTCGTCATCGGCGGCCCCGTCGGCGACTGCGGCCTGACGGGGCGCAAGATCATCGTCGACACCTACGGCGGCATGGCGCGACACGGCGGCGGCGCGTTCTCGGGCAAGGATCCGTCCAAGGTCGACCGGAGCGCGGCTTACGCGGGCCGCTACGTCGCGAAGAACATCGTCGCCGCGGGCCTCGCGCAACGCTGCGAGATCCAGGTGAGCTACGCGATCGGCATCGCAGAGCCGACTTCGATCAGCCTCAACACCTTCGGGACGGGCAAGCTCGCCGACGACGATATCATTCAACTCGTGCGTGAAAATTTCGATTTGCGTCCCCGCGGGCTGATCGACATGCTGGATCTGAAACGCCCCATCTACCGCGCGACCGCGGCCTACGGCCACTTCGGACGCACCGAGGAGACGTTCAGCTGGGAGCGCACCGACAGAAAGGATGCGCTAGCGGCGGCGCTGTAG
>JBFHQK010000093.1:0-9636 GCA_041592255.1 Fontimonas sp. | reverse complement strand
GCTTGCCCGTGCCACCGCCGCTTCCGCCGGCCCCGCCGCAGGCCTCGCTCGCCGGCGCGATCGCGCTGATCGACCGCGGCAGCTGCAACTTCACGTCCAAGGCGCAGTTCGCGCTGGCCTCCGGCGCCGCGGCGATGATCGTGGTCAACAACGCCGATACCGACCCCATCCCGATGGGCAACGGTGACGTGCCGGTCAGCGCAGTTCCGCTGTCGCCGACCGATCCGCTCTACAACATTCCATCCGTGATGATCCGCAAGGACGCGGGCAACGCGATCAAGGCGCAGCTGGCGGCAGGCGCGGTCACCGGCTACCTGAAGCGCGTGCCGGCCCAGGATGTCGACGGCACGCTCGACAACCAGATCATCGCGCACGAGTTCTTCCACTACGTTCACCATCGCCTCACCGATTCGAGCAGCCAGCAGGCGGGGGCGATGAGCGAAGGCTGGGGCGACATCAGCAGCTTCATGCTCGGCGTGCGCGCGGACGACGTGCACGTACCCGGCAACCAGCGCTTCCAGGGCGCCTATGGCATGGCCGGCTACGTCATCAACAACTTCTACGCCGGTATCCGCCGTGTGCCGTACTCGACCGACTTCGGCATCAACGGCTTCACGTTCAAGCACATCAGCGATGGCGAGCCGACGCCTGACGGTGGCCCGGGCACGAGCAATTCGGAAGTCCATAACGCCGGCGAAATCTGGGCCAACCAGATGTTCGAGTGCTATGCCGCGCTGCTGACCGACCCGCGGCACTCGTTTGCCGAGGCGCAGAACCGCATGCAGAGCTACATCATCGGCGGTTTCAAGATGACGCCGGCCAACGCGACCTACACCGAAGCGCGCGACGCAGTCCTGTCGGTGATCCTGGCGACGGACTTCGAAGACTACCGGCGTTGCTCGGACGGCTTTGCCAAGCGCGGTAACGGGCTTCAGGCCGTCGCGCCTTCGCGGTCGAGCACCGACCTGGTCGGCGTCGTCGAGGACTACAGCCCGTTCGTCTGCAAGACGGGCCGCGGCGTCGGTGGTGTCACCCTCGACGCGGGCCGCTTCGGCGGTGCGCTCGGACTCGGCCTGTTGCTGCCGCTGCTAGGCCTGGGCTTGGCGCGCGGCCTTCGCCGGGGACGCACCACCGTCCCTGCCGCGTAGCCGTCGGCGTTTCGCCGGCGTTCGCGGACAAGGCCCCGGATTCCGGGGCCTTGTCGTTGGTGGGCTGTCCCGGCAGACCGACTACGCGTGATCCCAAATGAAAAAGCCCCTGAGCGATCAGGGGCTTTTTGTCTCACGGGGAGACCGATAAATGGTGGTGATGAGTGGAATCGAACCACCGACCTCAGCATTATGAGTGCCGCGCTCTAACCGTCTGAGCTACATCACCGCGTCAGGGGCGCGAAGTTTAAGGAAATCGCTCCGCAGAGTCGAGCGCTGCGGCCTGCGCGGGCCGTCGCGCGGCCCCCGGGCCACGGTCCGGGCGCCCCTTAGCGAAGTTTTAGCCTTCCGCTATTGAACATTTAAGAGCCTGCCCGGCACAGGCGCTCTAGGCTGCGCGGCCTGAATTCTTGCTGGGCCCGTAGTGCGACGATCGACCCCTTGGCATGGCGCCGGCGCGACCGGCAGTGCAGCGGGTTGCGCGCAATTGATGCCGGAGCGGAACGGATCTAGTTCTCGGCACCGTCTCAATCCGCGCGGTTGGCGCCTCTACAGTTCCTGCACGTCGAGGACCGTCCGGAGTTGCCATGCATCACCCATCTCCTCCCGTTTGGCCCGCGCGCCGCTGCCTGCGCGTTGTGGGCCCGCGACTGCGGTCCCGAGCGCAGCGTTCTTGCTGACCCCCTCCGACCCCCACGGAAACTGCCATGTCCACGTCTTGTCTGCATTCTCCCGCTCCGGTTCGCACACTGTTGCTGACGTCGGTTGTTCTGCTCGGTGCCTGCCGCGCCGAGTCCGGCGCCGCGCCGAGCGCGCCGCAGCCACTGCAGGTGTCTGTCGCTGAAGTGATCGTGCGCCCGGTCGCGGAGTCGGCCGAGTTCACCGGGCGTTTCGAGGCCATGGAGCGCGTCGCGGTACGTCCGCGCGTCACCGGCTACGTGCAGCGGGTGACGTTCCGGGAAGGGGGCGTCGTCAAGCGCGGCGCGGTGTTGTTCGAGATTGATCCGCGGCCGTTTCAGGCCGAGGTCGACCGCCTCGCGGCGGAGCTGGCGCGGGTGCGCGCGCAGGCCGAAGTGGCGCGCGCCGATCATGGCCGCGCGCAGCGGCTGGTCGAGCAGAACGCGCTGTCACGCGAGGAGTTCGAGCGGCGTGCCGCGGCGGCACGCGCGACGGCGGCGCAGGTTGCCGCGGTCGAGGCTGCGCTCGACGCCGCACGGCTCAATCTTTCGTTCACTCGCGTCGAGGCGCCGATTCACGGCCGCGTCGGACGCGCGCTGATCACGGAGGGCAATCTGGTCGACAGCACCAGTGTGCTGACGACGCTGGTGTCGGTCGATCCGATTCACGTGCTGTTCGACGCCGACGAGGCGACTTATCTGCGCTATGCGCGTGCTGACCGCGATGACGGTGCGCTCGACGTGCCCAGCGTGAGGGTCGGCCTCGCCGACGAGGATGGCCATCCGCACCCGGCGAGTCTGGATTTCGTCGACAACGCGCTGGTTCCCGGCAGCGGCACGATCCGCGGCCGGGCGATGCTGGCCAATCCGGATGGCGTGTTCGTGCCGGGCCTGTTTGCGCGCGTGAAGCTGACCAGTCCGCGCCAGCGCCCGGTGGCGTTGATCGACGATCGCGCCGTCGGCACCGATCTTGGGCGCAAGTTCGTGCTTGCCGTCAAACCCGACAACACGCTGGCCTACCGGCCGGTGACGCTGGGTCCGATGCTCGATGGGCTGCGCGTGGTCCGCGAGGGCCTGGGCGCGGGTGACGTGATTGTCGTCAACGGACTCCAGCGGGTGCGCGCCGGCGCGACGATCGCGCCCAAGGCGGTGGCCATGGGTGCGCCGTCGACACTGGAGCAGCGCTATGCGCAGGCGTCGACGGCAGCGGCGGCCACCCAGGTGGTGCGCGCCCCTGGCGGCGGCGCGCAGACGTCGCATTCGGCCGAGTGATCGGAGTTCATCATGAATTTTTCGAGCTACTTCGTGCAGCGCCCGATCTTTGCCACGGTGCTGTCGCTGCTGATTGTGATCGCCGGCGTGCTGGCGCTGCGGGTGCTGCCCGTCAGTGAGTACCCCGAAGTCGCGCCGCCGACCATCGTGGTTCGCGCGCAGTATCCCGGTGCGAATCCACAGGTGATCGCGGAAACCGTGGCCACGCCGCTGGAGCAGGCGATCAACGGCACGCCCGACATGCTGTACATGTTTTCGCAGGCGACCGCCGACGGGGCGCTGACGCTTACCGTCACATTCGCCATCGGCACCGACCCGGACATGGCCCAGGTGCAGGTGCAGAACCGCGTCGCGCAGGCGTTGCCGCGGCTTCCGCAGGATGTGCAGCGGCTGGGCGTGGTGACGCTCAAGGCCTCGCCGATCCTGACCATGGTGGTGCATCTGCTGTCGCCGGACTCGCGCTACGACCAGTTGTATCTGGCGAACTACGCCGCGCTGCGGGTCAAGGATTCCCTCGCGCGCCTCGAGGGGGTCGGCAACGTGGCCACCTGGGGTGCCGGCAGCTACGCGATGCGGGTGTGGCTCGACCCGGAGAAGCTCGCCGCGCGCGGGCTGACCTCGGCCGACGCGGTGCGCGCGATCCGCGAGCAGAACGTGCAGGTGGCCGCGGGCACGCTGGGCCAGCCGCCGGAGCCCGGCCTGTCCGAGTTCCAGCTGGCGATCAACACGCAGGGCCGGCTCGCCGACGAGGAGGAATTCGGCAACATCGTCGTGCGCGCTGGTGACCACGGAACGGTGCGCCTGCGCGACATCGCGCGCATCGAGCTTGGCGCCAGCAACTACGCGCTGCGCGCGCTGCTCGATAACCAGCCGGCGACCGCGATCGGCATCTTCGAGGCCTCGGGCGCCAACTCGATCGCGGTCTCGGATCGCGTGCGCGCGCAGATGGCGCAGCTCGCTCAGGAATTCCCGGAGGGCGTCGACTACCGCATTGTTTACGATCCGACCACCAACGTGCGCGACTCGATTCGCGAGGTGGTGAAGACCCTGCTCGAAGCGGTCGTGCTGGTGGTGATCGTCGTCATCCTGTTTCTGCAGACCTGGCGCGCGTCGATCATTCCGCTGTTGGCGGTGCCGGTGTCGCTGGTCGGCACGTTTGCCGTCATGCACCTGTTCGGGTTCTCGC
This sequence comes from Fontimonas sp., assembly GCA_041592255.1. Lineage (GTDB taxonomy): Bacteria > Pseudomonadota > Gammaproteobacteria > Nevskiales > Nevskiaceae > Solimonas. Next base: position 5,353 of record JBFHQK010000093.1, on the reverse strand, counting down.
TCAATGCGCTGTCGCTGTTCGGGCTGGTGCTGGCGATCGGGATCGTCGTTGATGACGCGATCGTCGTGGTCGAGAACGTCGAGCGCAACATCGAGCGAGGCCTGGCGCCGCTGGCCGCGACGCAGCAGGCGATGCGCGAGGTGACTGGGCCGATCGTCGCCACGGCGCTGGTGCTGTGCGCGGTATTCGTGCCCACGGCCTTCATCAGCGGCCTGTCCGGACAGTTCTACAAGCAGTTTGCGCTGACCATCGCGATCTCGACGGTGATCTCGGCGTTCAACTCGCTGACCCTGTCGCCGGCGCTGTCGGCGCTGCTGTTGCGCGCTCACGGTGCACCCAAGGATCGCCTGCAGCGGACCATCGACGCCGCATTCGGCTGGCTGTTCGCGCCTTTCAACCGGGCATTTGCGCGTCTATCCGACGGCTACGTCGGCCTCGTCGGGCGCACGCTGCGGGTGAGCGCAATCGCGCTGCTGCTGTACGCGGGCGTGATCGGCCTGACCTGGCTGCAGTTCCGCGCCGTGCCGACCGGCTTCGTGCCGACGCAGGACAAGCAGTATCTGGTCGCCTTCGCCCAGTTGCCCGATGGCGCCTCGCTGGACCGCACCGAAACGGTGGTGCGCGCGATGAGCGAGATGCTGCTCGAGCAGCCCGGTGTCAGCAGCGCGGTGGCTTTTCCCGGGCTGTCCATCAATGGGTTCACCAACAGCCCGAACTCGGCAGTGATCTTCGCCGGCCTCGATCCTTTCGAGCAGCGCCGCACGCCGGAACTGGGCGCGGGCGCCATTGCACGGGCACTGAACCAGCGGCTGGCCGGGATCGAGGAAGCCTTCACGATGATCTTTCCGCCACCGCCGGTGGACGGCCTGGGCGTGGTCGGCGGGTTCAAGTTGCAGGTCGAGGACCGGGCGGGGCTGGGATTCGAGACCCTGTACGCGGAGACGCAGAACCTGATCGCCAAGGGGTGGCGGACGCCGGGGCTGACCGGACTGTTCTCAAGCTACCAGGTCAACGTGCCGCAGATCGACGCGCACGTCGACCGCGACAAGGTCAAGTCGCAAGGGATCGCGCTGCAGGACGTGTTCGACACGCTGCAGATCTATCTGGGTTCGCTCTACGTCAACGACTTCAACCGCTTCGGCCGCACTTACGAGGTCAAGGCGCAGGCCGAGGGGCGCTTCCGCACCCAGCCGGAAGACATTCTGCGGCTGCAGACGCGCAACGCCCGCGGCGAGATGGTGCCGTTGTCGAGCTTTGTTTCGGTGCGTCACGGTTCCGGACCCGATCGCGTGATGCATTACAACGGGTTCCCCAGCGCCGAGATCAACGGGGCGCCGGCGCCCGGCTTCACCTCCGGTCAGGCGCAGCAGCTGATGGCGGAACTGGCGCGTCGCGAGTTGGCGCCCGGCCTGCACATGGAGTGGACCGAGCTGACCTACCAGCAGATCCTCGCCGGGAATACCGCGCTGTGGATCTTTCCGCTGTGCGTGCTGCTCGCGTTTCTGGTGCTGGCGGCGCAGTACGAAAGCTTCGGGCTGCCGCTGGCGGTCATCCTGATCGTGCCGATGGTCCTGTTCTCGGCCATCACCGGCGTCTGGCTCTCCGGCGGCGACAACAACATCTTCACGCAGATCGGCCTGATCGTGCTGGTCGGGCTGGCGTGCAAGAACGCGATCCTGATCGTCGAATTCGCGCGCGACCGCGAGCGCCAGGGCTTGAGCGTGCGCGGCGCACTGCTGGAGGCGGCGCGCCTGCGCCTGCGCCCGATCCTGATGACCTCGGCGGCATTCATCGCGGGTGTCGTGCCCCTGGTGATTTCGACCGGCGCCGGCGCCGAAATGCGCCATGCGATGGGAATCGCGGTGTTCTCGGGCATGATCGGTGTGACCCTGTTCGGTCTGGTCTTCACGCCGCTGTTCTATGACCGCGTGCGGCGCCTGCGCCGGGGCCGTTCCCCGGCGCCAGCGGCGGCCGCGCTGCAGGGAGTCTGAGCCCATGCGTCTCTTCGTGATGACCCTCGCGCTCGGCCTGGCGGCGTGCACCCTGGGGCCGGAGTACCGGCGTCCCGAGCCGCCGCCGGTACAGCTGTCCGGCGTTCCGGAGGAAGGCTGGCGCACCGACGCGGCTGATCCCACCTGGTGGACGCGCCTGGGCGATCCGGCGCTGGAGGCGCTGGTGCAGCGCGCATTGGCGGGTAACCGCGATCTGCGCATCGCCGTGGCGCGGGTGCAGGAGGCGCGCGCGCTGCATCGCGGCGCGCAGCTCGATCTGCTGCCACACGTGGGCAGCGTGGCGAGCCTGACGCGCGCCGATGCCCAGCCGGTCGGCGGCGACCGGCGCGTGGACACCCAGACCGCTGCATCGGGTCTGGACCTGGCCTGGGAGCTCGATCTGTTCGGCCGCGTACGCCGCGCCGCCGCGGCCGCCGACGCGCAGGTGCAGGCGGCCGCCGCCGATCTGCGCGCGGCCCAGATCGGCGTCGTCGCCGAAGTCGTGCGCAACTACTTCGAGCTTCGCGGCACCGAACGCCGGCTGGCGGTGGCGACCCAGAACCGCAGCAACAGCGTGCAGACGCTTCAGCTCACCGAGCTGCGATTGCGCGAAGGCGCCGGCAGCGAGCTCGACGTGCTCAGCAGCCGCGCGCGCGTGGCTGCGATCGAGGCGCAGATTCCGCCGCTGGACGTGAGCGCGCAGCGCACCCGCCACCGGCTGGCCGTACTGCTGGGCGAGCCGCCTGCAGTGCTGCAGACGGTGCTGGCGCCTGCGCCGCAGGTGCGGATTGCACAGCCGATTGCCATCGGCGATCCAGCTACGCTGCTGCGCCGCCGTCCGGATGTGGCGGCCGCCGAGCGGCGCCTCGCGGGCGCCACCGCGCGCGTAGGCGTGGCCACGGCCGAACTGTTCCCGCGCGTGTCGGTCAGCGGCTTTCTGGGATTTTTCAGCGGGCAGGGCACGGCGTTGCTGGGTTCCGATGCGCAGGCCTGGAGCATCGCGCCGGCCATCACCTGGCCGGCGCTCGATCTGGCCAGCGCCCGTGCGCGGCTGCGTGCTGCCGATGCGCGCAGCGTGGCCGCGCTGGCGGCCTACGAGCAGACCGTGCTGCTGGCGCTCGAGGAGGCGGAGAACGCACTGATCGGTTATGCCGGCGCGCGCCGGCAGCTGGTGCGGTTGGCCGAACAGGCCGAGGCGGCGCGCCGCGCCGAGGCGCTCGCGCAGCTGCGCTTTCGCGAGGGTGCCAGCGACTTTCTCGTGCTGCTCGATGCGCAGCGCACCCGCCTGGAGGCGGAGGACGCACTGGCCGGCGGCGAAACCCGCGTCGACACCGCCGCTGTTGCGGTCTACCGCGCGTTCGCCGGCTGGGAGACGCCGCCGGCGGGCGGGCCGGAGCTGGCGCGGGCGGACGCCGGCCCGATCGGTCGCGGCGAGGCAGGCCGCGACGGATCTCGGGCCGCGTTGCTCAGACGTTGAAGCGGAAGTGCATCACGTCGCCTTCCTGGACGATGTACTCCTTGCCCTCGAGGCGCCATTTGCCGGCTTCCTTGGCGCCGGCTTCGCCCTTGTACTGGACGAAGTCCGCGTAGGCGATGACCTCGGCGCGGATGAAGCCTTTCTCGAAGTCGGTGTGGATCACGCCGGCGGCCTGGGGGGCGGTGGCGCCGACTTTGACCGTCCAGGCGCGGACTTCCTGCACACCGGCGGTGAAGTAGGTCTGCAGGCCGAGCAGATTGTAGGCGCCGCGGATGACGCGGTTGAGGCCGGGTTCCTCGAGCCCCAGGTCGGCGAGGAAGGCGGCCTTGTCGGCGTCGTCCAGCTGGGCGATCTCGGCTTCGATCGCGGCGCAGACCGGAACGACCTCGGCGCCTTCCTTGGCCGCATGGGCCTGCAGCTGGCGCAGGTAGTCGTTGCCCTGGGTGAGGCCGGCCTCGTCGACGTTGGCGATGTACAGCGCCGGCTTGGCGGTGATCAGTTGCAGTTCGCGCAGCTGGAGGCGTTCCTCGGGATCGAGCGCCAGCGAGCGTGCCGGTGCGCCGCCGTCGAGATGGGTCTGGATGCGCTTGAGCAGCTCATGCTTGGCGATGGCCTCCTTGTTGCCGGTTTTCGCGGCGCGGGCGGCGCGGTCGACCGCCTTGGTGACGGTGTCGAGGTCGGCCAGTGCCAGCTCGGTGTTGATGATCTCGATGTCGCGGATCGGATCGGTGCTGCCGGCGACGTGGATCACGTCCGGATTGTCGAAGCAGCGCGTGACATGCGCGATGGCGTCGGTCTCGCGGATGTGGGCGAGGAACTGGTTGCCCAGACCTTCGCCCTTGCTGGCGCCGGCGACCAGGCCGGCGATGTCAACGAACTCGACCGCCGCCGGCAGCACGCGCTGCGGCTTGACGATGGCAGAGAGCGCGTCGAGGCGCGCATCCGGCACCGGAACGACGCCGACGTTGGGATCAATGGTGCAGAACGGGTAGTTCTCGGCCGCGATCTGCGCCTTGGTCCGCGCGTTGAAGAGTGTGGATTTGCCGACGTTGGGCAGACCGACAATGCCGCATTGGATGGCCATGAGGGCTCCGGGAATCGAGGATGAGGGGGCAGGGGGGGCGTGGGAGCGCTCAGCGGGGATCTTTCGACGCCCGTTGCGCGGTTCCGGTGTCCCGGCTGTGGAGTTGATGCGTGGCGCGCTCCCAGCCATTCGACAGCCACAGCTCGGCGGCGTCGATCGCGGCGTCGGTGGCCGCAAGGATGGCCGCTTCGTCGTCGTGGCCGGGACGGCCGAGCACATAGTTGAGGACAAGATTCTTGTCGCCGGGATGGCCGATGCCGATCCGCAGCCGGCGGTAGCCCTCGCCGAGCGCGCGATGGATGTCACGCAGGCCGTTGTGGCCGCCGTGGCCGCCGCCGAGCTTGAGGCGGACCGTGCCGGCGGGCAGGTCGAGTTCGTCATGCGCCACCAGGATGCGATCGGGTGACAGCTTGTAGAACTGGGCCAGCGCCTGCACCGCCTGGCCGCTGCGGTTCATGAAGGTCTGCGGCTTGAGCAGCAGGACGTCGCTGCCGCCGAGCGCAACGCGGGCCAGCTCGCCGTGGAACTTGGCCTCGCGACGCAGGCTGCCGCGGCAGCGCTGCGCCAGGCGGTCGACGAACCAGAACCCGGCGTTATGCCGCGTGCGCGCGTATTCGTCGCCCGGGTTGCCCAGGCCGACAATGGCGGAGAGCTCGGTGGCCGATGACATTCAGCTGCTTCCAAGAAAAAGCCCGTCCGGGCGCAGACGCACGGACGGGCCCTGTGACGCCGCGGGGGTCCGCGTTGTCGGGTTTACTTCTTCTCTTCCTTCTTCGGCTCGGCGGGCGCGGCCGCCGGCGC
>JBFHQK010000092.1:0-9656 GCA_041592255.1 Fontimonas sp. | reverse complement strand
CGGCGCGGGACTGCCGGCCAGCGGCGCGCGCGACAGCGGCGCGGGCCCCGCCAGCTGGGCCTCGATCGCGTCGAGCCGCCGGCGCGCCCGCTCGAGATCGGCCGCATTGTCGGGGTCGGCGTGCACCACCAGGATCAGCGCCGCCCGCAGCGTATCGAACACCACCAGCTCGTCGGCGAGCATCAGCAGGATGTCCGGCGTGCCGAGCGGATCGGGCTGCCGGGCATGGGCCAGGCGCGGCTCGAAGTAGCGCACGCAGTCATAGCCGAAGTAGCCGACCAGGCCGCCGGAGAACCGCGGCAGGCCCGGCTCCGGACGCACGCGGTAGCGGGCGGCGTAGTGGCGGATCCAGTCGATCGGATCGGCCGCTTCGGCGCGCTCCACGACTTCACCGTCGCGGCTGAGCGTCACCGTGTGCCCGCTGACCCGCAGCACCTCGCGCGACGGCAGCCCGATGAACGAATAGCGCCCCCAGCGCTCGCCGCCCTGCATCGACTCGAGCAGGAACGAGTACGGTTGGTGGGCCAGCTTGAGATAGGCGCCGACCGGCGTGTCGAGGTCGCCGGGCAGCTCGCGGGTCAGGGCAATTCGGTTGTAGGCAGTCATCGGAAATCTGCGTTCGGAACGGATCAACGGCGCGTGGCACGCGGGCGCACGCCGGCTAGCGGGGCATCACCGCCATCGCCACCACCGCCGTTCCGAGGATTTCCGGGTCATGCACCGATTCCGGTTCAGGACGCCTGCGCGATCTGCGCACGCATCGCCGCAATTGTAGCGGCGTAATCCCCGGCGCCAAAGATCGCGCTGCCGGCGACGAAGGTATCGGCGCCCGCCGCCGCGATCGCACCGATGTTGTCGACCTTGACGCCACCGTCGATCTCCAGGCGGATGTCGCGGCCGCTGGCGTCGATCAGCGCCCGCGCCTGGCGCAGCTTGTCCAGCGCCGAGGGGATGAAACTCTGGCCGCCGAAGCCCGGATTGACCGACATCAGCAGCACCATGTCGACCTTGTCGAGCACATGCTGCAGCACCGTCAGCGGCGTGGCCGGGTTGAACACCAGTCCGGTCTTGCAGCCGGCATCGCGGATCGCCTGCAGGCTGCGGTCGACATGGCGGCTGGCCTCCGGATGGAAGGTGATGTAGCTCGCCCCGGCCTTGGCAAACAGCGCAGCGAGCGCGTCGACCGGCTCGACCATCAGATGCACGTCGATCGGCGCGGTGATGCCGTACTTGCGCAGCGCCTCGCACAGCGCCGGACCGAAGGTCAGATTCGGCACGTAATGGTTATCCATGACGTCGAAGTGCACGATGTCGGCCCCCGCCGCGAGCACGCGTTCGACATCCTCGCCCAGCCGCGCGAGGTCGGCCGACAGGATGCTGGGGGCGATCAGGGGCGCGAGCTTGGCCATGGAAGGTCCTGGAAAAGGTGGGGCGGCCGGCATTATTCCAGAGATTGGGGCGCGGGCACGCGCGCCGGCGGGCTTTACCCCCCCGCCGCGCTTCTCCACAATGCGCGCCTCACTGCGAGGCCCCCATGGACGCCCTCTACGAATCGACTCTCAGCAGCGTGCCGCGCCTGCACCGCGGCAAGGTGCGCGACATCTACGCGCTTGGCGACGATCACCTGCTGATCGTCACCAGCGACCGGCTGTCGGCCTTCGACGTGATCCTGCCGCAGCCCATTCCCGGCAAGGGCGCGGTGCTGACCGCGGTCACGGATTTCTGGATGGCGCGCTTCACCCATATCCTGCCGAATCACGCCGCGCCGGAGATCGACCTGGCGCGCTTCCTGACGCCGGCCGAGCGCCGCCAGATCGAAGGCCGCTCCGTCGTCGCCCGCAAGCTGCGCGCGCTGCCGATCGAGGCCGTCGTGCGCGGCTACCTGATCGGCGGCGGCTGGAAGGACTATCAACAGACCGGCGCGGTCTGCGGCATCGCGCTGCCGAGCGGCCTGCAGCTGGCCGACCGCCTGCCCGCGCCGATCTTCACGCCGGCGTACAAGGCGCCGGTGGGCGAGCACGACGAGAACATCAGCTTCGCCGAGGTCGAACGGCTGGTCGGCGCCGATCTGGCCGCGCAGGTGCGCGATGCGTCGCTGCGCATCTACGGCGAGGCCGCCGCCTACGCGCTGGAGCGCGGCATCATCATCGCCGACACCAAGTTCGAGTTCGGCACCGACAGCAGCGGGCGGCTGTACCTCATCGACGAAGTGCTGACGCCGGATTCGTCCCGCTTCTGGCCGGCGGCCACCTACCGCCCCGGCATCAGCCCGCCCAGCTTCGACAAGCAGTTCGTGCGCGACTACCTGGAGACGCTCGACTGGAACAAGCGGGCACCCGGCCCGCAACTGCCGGACGACATCATCGCGCGAACGGCAGCCAAGTACCGCGAGGCGCAGCGCCTGCTGACCGGCCACTGACCCCGCCGCGCCATGAGCTTCGTCTCGGCCGCGGTGCTGCTGTTCTTGGTGATGGATCCGCTGGGCAACATCCCGCTGTTCCTGTCGGCACTCAAGCGCGTCGACGAGCCGCGCCAGCGCGGCGTGATCCTGCGCGAGATGCTGATTGCGCTGGCGACGCTGCTGCTGTTCCTGTTCCTCGGCGGGCAGATGCTGCGCCTGCTCGGCCTGTCGGAACCGGCATTGTCCGCCGCCGGCGGCATCATCCTGATGATCATCGCGCTGCGCATGGTGTTCCCCTCGCGCGACCACTCGCTGCAGGAGGAGGTCGCCGCCGAGCCTTTCATCGTGCCGCTGGCGATCCCCTACATCGCCGGGCCCTCGGCGCTGGCCACCGTGCTGCTGCTGATGAGCCGCGAGCCGGAACGGTGGATGGAGTGGGCCGGCGCGCTGCTGCTGGCCTGGGGCCTGTGCCTGCCGATCATGCTGTCGAGCACGCTGCTGCGCGGCTGGCTGGGCGTTCGCGGCCTGACCGCGATCGAGCGCCTGATGGGCCTGATCCTGGTCACGATCGCGGTCGAGATGCTGATGGCCGGCATCTCGCAATGGTGGCTGCTGCACAAGTAGTCGACATGCGCGAAGCGCAGCGACGTCGTAGGATGCCCGGGCGCCGCACGCAGGCCGGCGCAGCAGCCCAGCAACGACCGGATCGGGGAGACCGCCGCATGCAGATCAAGATCGAGATCGACGTCCGCCCCGAGGAACTGCGCCGCTTTCTCGGCCTGCCCGACGTTTCCGGCCTGCAGGACGACGTGATCGCCTTCCTGCGCGACAAGATCGGCGCCGCCGGTGAGTTCGACGCCACCGGCTTTCTCAAACACAACATCGAGAACCTGCGCCAGAACCCGGCGTGGCAGAAGCTGGTCGCGCGGGTGCGCCTGGCCGAGACCGTCGACGAGGTCGCGGCGGCCGCGCTGCAGGCCAGCACCGCGCCCACCGCGAAGAAGGCCGCCAAGAAAGCTGCGCGGACACCGTCCAAGCGCGGCCGGCGCCGACGCGCGGCCTGAGGCGGCGCACGCCGGGCGGGTTCCACCGGCGAAGGATCGACGGATCTAGACGGACGTGCGCGCCAGCGGCTGGCGCAGGTCGTGGATCAGCCCGCGCCACAGCTCGCGGCGCACCGCGTGATCACGGCGCAGGCGATTGCGCGACGCGGGCAGCAGGTCGACCTGGTCGCGCAGCAGCTCACCGAGGCTGCGCGCACGCCGCGCCACGCGCAGACGTTCGCCGGCGCCGGCCAGATGGCCGCGAACCGAATCGGCCTCGTGCAGCGTGATCAGGGCAACCCCGCCGACCAGACGATCGAGGCAGGCATCGCGCCGAGCCGGGCGCGCGGATTGGGATGGCTTGTTGGCACTCATGACATCTCACAAAAAAAGGGCTGAGGATCACTCCCCAGCCCCGGCGCCATCATCGCGAGGATGGCCTGGGAAGTGATCCCCGGCGCGGTTCAGGCGGCAGCGGCCGCAGCAGCCTTCTTCGCCTTGGGCGCCGGCTTGTGCGCCGTGACCTTCTTGGCGGTCTTCTTGGTCGCCTTCTTCGCCGTGGCGCGCTTGCCGTTCAGCTTCGCGCTGATCGTCTTGTAGCCGCCGGTGAAGGTCTTGGCGAGCTGGTCGCCGGTCTTGGTCACGGTCGCCACGCTATCGGTATAGGCGCCGACCAGCGTGTCCTTGCCTTCCGGCAGGTACGCGATCGGGTTCGCGGCCACGGCCTTGATGCCGTCGACCCGCGCCTTCTCGAAGCTGGCCTGTGCCAGGCTGATCAGCTCCTTGCCGGCGGCGACCTGCGTCTGCACCAGCGTCTGCACGCCGTCGACGACGATGGCGTTGGCCGTCTTCAGGGTCTCGAAACCGGCTTCGAGCGCGTCCTGACCGCGGCTGATGACCACGTCGGAGCGGGTTTTGACGTCATTGACAAGGGTTTCTACGTTCATGTTTTTAACCTCCTGAAAGTGAGTGAGTAGACGCAGGGCGACAGCACAATGTTGCATTGCAACATTTGTTGCAGCGCATCATAAGGACGCGACGGGCGGGGTGTCAACGGCCGGCGTCAAGACATGGACATGACCGCTGCCGGACACTGATCCGGGTATCCTGCGGCGATGAACCAGCTCCTCCATCGCCTGCGCGAGCGCCTGTGGGACCTCGAAGCCGCCGCACGCTACCCGCGCCGGCTGGTGTTTGCCGGCCGTTATGCCTTCGTGCTCGGACGCGATCTGCTCGACGGCCAGCTCAGCATGCGGGCGATGAGCCTGGTCTACACGACGCTGCTGTCGATCGTGCCGCTGCTGGCCCTCGCCTTTTCGGTGCTCAAGGCCCTGGGCGTGCACAACACCCTCGAACCGGTGCTGCTCGAATTCCTCCGTCCGCTGGGTACGCAGGCGGAGACGATCACCGCAACCGTGATCCGCTTCGTCGAGAACATCCGCGTCGGCGTGCTCGGTTCGCTGGGCGTCGCGCTGTTGTTCTACGCGGCGATTTCGCTGATTCAGAAAGTTGAATCGGCATTCAACTACATCTGGCGCATCGAACGGCCGCGACCGCTGTCGCAGCGGCTGGGCGAGTATTTCGCGGTACTGACGGTGGGGCCGGTTGCGGTGTTCGCGGCGCTGGGCATCACCGCCAGCATCCTCAACAGCGAAGTGATGGAGCGCATCGCCGCGATCGAGCCCTTCGGCCTGCTGATCTTCGTCGGCACCCGCCTGCTGCCGTATGTGCTGATCGTCGGCGCCTTCACCTTCCTCTACAGCTTCATTCCGAACACGCGGGTGCGCGTGGCCGCGGCGGCCTGGGGCGGCCTGCTCGCCGGCGTGCTGTGGCAGAGCGGCAGCGCGATCTTTGCCTCCTTCGTCGCCTCCGCCACCAACTACAACGCGATCTACTCCGGCTTCGCGATCCTGATCTTCCTGCTGATCTGGCTCCACGTCGGCTGGCTGATTCTATTGATCGGCTGCCAGCTGGCCTTCTACATCCAGCATCCGGAGCACCTCAAGCCGCGGCGCACGCCCACGCAGCTGTCGGGCCGCGCAACCGAATATCTCGCGCTGATGATCATGGGCCTGGCCGGGCAGCGTTTCCTGCGCGGCACCCCCGGCTACACCCAGGAGGAGCTGGCGCTGACGCTCAACGCCGAACCCGAACACGTCGCACGGGTCGTCGAGCTGCTGCTGTTCCATCACCTGCTGACCGAATCCGGCAGCGATCGCACGCAGCTGGTGCCCGGCGTCGACCTGGCCTCGCTGCCACTGCCGCAGCTCTGGCGCGTCGCGCGCAGCGGCGCCACGCATCTGCCCCCGAGCCGCGAGCCGCTCAGCCGCGACGCCGCAGCCCTGCTCGATGCCGGCGAGCAGGCCTTCGAGCGCCGGACCGGCTCGCTGAGCCTGCGCGAATGGCTTGCACGCGCGTCGGCAGACTCGAATAATCCGACCCAAAACAACGGCCATCAGATAAGTCAGTGAGGAGATCCGGGGTGGAGTACGTCTGGTACCAGCAGTATCCGGCCAGCGTGCCGCGCACGATCGATGTCGATGCCTATGCCTCGGTCGCGGAACTCCTCGACCAGAGTTGCGACCAGTATCGCAATGCGGTGGCCTACGAATGCATGGGCGTGCGGCTCAGTTACGACGACCTCGACCGCCTGACGCAGGACTTCGCCTCCTATCTGCAGAACGTGCTCGGCTTCGACAAGGGCGACCGCGTCGCGCTGATGATGCCCAATGTGCTGCAGTACCCGGTCGCACTGTTTGGCGTGCTGCGGGCGGGCATGACCGTGGTCAACGTCAACCCGCTGTACACGCCGCGCGAACTTGAGCACCAGCTCAAGGACAGCGGCGCGCGCGCGATCGTGATCCTGGAAAACTTCTGCAGCACCCTCGAGGCGGTGCTGAAGCGGACCCGCGTCGAATGTGTGATCACGACGCAGCTCGCCGACCTGGCGCCGTTTCCCCGGAGCCTGCTGCTCAACGCCGCGGTCAAGTACGTCCGCAAGCTGGTGCCAAAGTGGAATATCCCCGGCACCGTGCCGCTGCGCACCGCGCTGGCCCGCGGCAAGGCGCAGCCGTACATGCGCGTCGCACTGACCCACCAGGACGTTGCCTTCCTGCAGTACACCGGGGGCACCACCGGCCTGTCGAAGGGCGCGACCCTGAGTCACGGCAACATCGTGGCCAATCTGGAGCAGATGGACGCGTGGATGCGGCCGTTCCTGCAGGGGGATCGCCAGATCGTGATCACCGCGCTGCCGCTCTACCACATCTTCGCGCTGGTGCTGAACTGCCTGCTGTTCCTCAAGATCGGCGCGAAGAACGTGCTGATCACCAATCCGCGCGACATGCCCGGTTTCGTCGCCGAGCTGAAGAAGCATCCGTTCACCGCGTTCTCCGGCGTCAACACCCTGTTCAACGGGCTGCTGAACACGCCCGGCTTCGAGTCGGTCGATTTCTCCCACCTGCAGCTGGTGGTCGGCGGCGGCGCGGCGGTGCAGCAGGCGGTCGCCCAACGCTGGCAGCAGGTCACCGGCAAGGCGCTGACCGAAGGCTACGGCCTGACCGAGTGCTCCCCCGCGGTGTGCTTCACGCCGCTGACCCAACCCGACTGGAACGGCACCATCGGCGTGCCGATCTCGTCGACGATCGTGTCGCTGCGCGACGACGACAACCGCGAAGTCGCGCCCGGCCAGCCCGGTGAGCTGTGCGTCGCCGGCCCGCAGGTGATGCAGGGCTACTGGCAGAAGCCGGAGGAGAACGCCAAGGTGTTCACGCCGGACGGCTTCCTCAAGACCGGCGATGTCGCGGTGATGGATGAGCGGGGCTATTTCAGGATCGTCGACCGCAAGAAGGACATGATCCTGGTCTCGGGCTTCAACGTCTTTCCCAACGAGATCGAAAGCGTCGTTGCCCAGCATCCGGGGGTGCTGGAGTGCGCCTGCATCGGCATCGCCGACGAGAAGTCCGGCGAGGCGGTGAAGGTGTTCGTCGTCCGCAAGGATCCAGGTCTGAGCGTCGAGGCGCTGCTGGCGCACTGCCGCAAGCACCTGACCGCCTACAAGGTGCCCAAGCGGATCGCATTCATCGACCAGCTGCCGAAGTCCAACGTCGGCAAGATCCTGCGCAAGGAGCTGCGTGACGCGCGCTGACCGGACGCACCTGCTGCGCGCCGTGGCCCTGGCGCGGCGCAACCTCGACAGCGGCGATGGCGGCCCCTTCGGTGCGGTGATCGTCGACGCCGGCCGCGTGATCGGCGAAGGCGCAAACCAGGTCCTGCGCTGCAACGATCCGACCGCGCACGCAGAGATCGTCGCGATCCGCGCCGCCTGCGCCGCGGCCGGCGCGTTTCACCTGGAAGGCGCGACGCTCTACAGCAGCTGCGAGCCCTGCCCGATGTGCCTGGCCGCCGCGCACTGGGCGCGCATCGGCCGCATCGTCTATGCCGCCGGACGCGCCGACGCCGCGGCGATCGGCTTTCTCGATGCCGACCTGTACCGGCTGTTCGAGCACCCGGGCACGCTCACGTCGATGCGGCGCGAACAACTCGACCTGCCCGAGGCGCAGACGACGATGCGCGCGTGGCTGGACTCGCCGTTCCGGGTCGAGTACTAAAGCCGGCGCGATCCGGGTCAGCCCGGCTCGGGCAGGGTGATGTTCATCTCCAGCACCTCGAGGCCGGCCTCGCGCTGGACGTGAACGTGCACGGCGTTGTCCGGCACCTGCACGTACTTGCGCACCACCAGCAGCAACTCCTCGCGCAGCAGCGGCAGATAGGCCGGGCCGTTGCCGCGGCCTTCGCGCTGATGCGCCACGACGACCTTGAGCCGCTCCTTGGCGATGGATGCGGTGTTCTTGGGTTCGGATCGCAGAAATTTCAGCCAGTCCATCGTGCGTCTCCTCAGGTGCCGAACAGACGGCCGAAGAGTCCCTTCTTCTCCGCCGTGAGGAAGCGATGCGGACGCGCCTCGCCAAGGAAGCGCGCGACCAGATCGTCGTAGGCCTGCCCGGCATCGCAGTCGAGGTTGGCGATCACCGGCGTGCCGGCGTTCGATGAACTCAGTACCGCCGGGGACTCGGGCACCACGCCGAGCAACGGGATCGCGAGGATCTCCCTGACGTCGCCGACCGACAGCATCTCGCCCTTGTCGACGCGTACCGGGTTGTAGCGCGTCAGCACCAGATGCTCCTTGACCCGCCCGTTGCCGGCCTCGGCCGCGCGGGTCTTGCTCGACAGCAGGCCAAGCACGCGGTCGGAGTCGCGCACCGACGAGACTTCCGGATTGGTGACGACCAGGGCCTCGTCGGCGTAATACATCGCCAGATGCGCACCCTTCTCGATGCCGGCCGGCGAGTCACAGACGATGTAGTCGTGATCCTTGGCCAGCTCCTCGAGCACCCGCCCGACCCCTTCGGCGGTCAGTGCGTCCTTGTCGCGCGTCTGGCTGGCCGCGAGCACCGACAGATTCTCGTGCTGCTTGTCCTTGATCAGCGCCTGGCGCAGCGAGGCTTCGCCCTGAATCACGTTGACGAAATCGAACACGACACGGCGCTCGCAGCCCATGATCAGGTCGAGGTTGCGCAGGCCGACGTCGAAGTCGATCACTGCGGTCTTGTGGCCGCGCATGGCCAGGCCGGTCGCAAACGACGCGCTGGTGGTGGTCTTGCCGACCCCGCCCTTTCCGGAAGTAACGACGACGATCTTTGCCAAGGCCCTGCTCCTGATCTCGATGACTACACCTGACTTCCTGCAACGGGCGGATTACCCGTCGAGGCGTTCGATCCTCAGCTTGCCGTCGGCAAGCCACACCTGCACCGGCTTGCCGCGCAAGGTGCTCTGCATCTGCTCTGCAACGGCGTAGACCCCGGCCACGGCCACCAGCTCGGCTTCAAAACGCTGGCAGAAGATCCGCGCCCCGTCGTCGCCGCGCGCCCCGGCCACCGCGCGCCCGCGCAGCGCGCCGTAGACGTGGACGCAGCCATCGGCGGCCACTTCCGCGCCGGGGTTGATCGTGTTGAGCACGACCAGATCGCCCTCCGCCGCATAAATCTGCTGGCCGGACCGCACCGGCTCGTTGATGAGCCGCGCCGAGCGCCGCGGCACCGCCGCGGGCTGCGCCGGTTCGGCCGCGGCCGCGGCGCGCCCGGCGCGGGCGCCGGCCTCCGGCGCCACCACCGCCAGCCCCCAGCTGCGCGCCGACTCCGCCAGCGGCCCGT
>JBFHQK010000091.1:0-9667 GCA_041592255.1 Fontimonas sp. | reverse complement strand
GCTGCCGAGCTGCTGCGCCAGCTGCGTGCCGATGGCCTCCGACACCGTGGCCAGGCCCGCACAGAATTCCTCGGGCGCACCCTGCGCACGGCAGCGGGCGACCGCACCGGCCGCCGGGCTGTTGAGGAATTCCGCCGGCGACGGCGCGACCAGATCCAGCGCCGGATATTCCGCCGGCGCGGCGATGCCGTCGAACGCCGTCAGCAGCGGGCATTCCGGCAGCGGCGCGCCCACGCCGAAGCCCAGGTCGGCGGCGGCTTGCTGCACGGTGCAGACGAGGTGGCGGCCGATGGTCGGCGACACCATCAGCGCCCAGTGGTCGGGGCAGGCGCCATCGACCGCCTGGCCCAGGCCTTCGAGCAGCGCCTCCTCCGGGCAGCCGCCGAGATAGAACGCGCCTTCACGCAGGCTCTGCTGGTACTGCTCCGGGCGGTAGAGCATGTAGCCGAGGAAGTCGTTGGCGGCGCCGAGCAGGAAGTTGGCGCGTGCACCGCTGATGCCGCCGCAGTCGGTGTCCGGCTCGATGCCTTCGGGCAGCGTCGCGCAGTCGCGCAGCGCGTAATGCAGCTGCGGGAACGGCTCGCCGGGAAACGCGCTGAGGAACACATCGCCGACGCGAATCGCCGACGCATAGGTGCCGATCACCGGGCCGGTCGCCCACGGCGGCGTCTCGGCGCGCTCGATGGACAGGCTGGCCCCCATGCCCGGCAGGTCGACGCGCGGCGCGTAGTTGGCGAGCAGGATCGGCTGCGCCAGCGGCTCGCGCACGAACACCGTTTTCACCGCCACGGTGTCGCCGGCGACTTCGCTGCGCGCCGCAAACGCGGCGTCGAGCAGGGTGCGGATGCGCGTGCGCGCCTCGGCCTCGCGCTGGGCGTTGTCGCCGGACTTGTTCCAGTCCATCGCCCCAAGCGCGCCGACCAGACCCAGGCCGACGCCGCCGGCCGTCTGATTGGCAATCTGCGCCGCCCACGCGGTCCAGTCGCCGCTGGCGGCGGTGTTGTTGCTACCCAGCACGGTGGCGTGCGGCGCGTAGTTGATCAGCGTGGCGATGCGCGCGCCGGATCGGGCTTCGGCGAACAGCACGCGGAATTCGCGGTCGGGATCGTCGGTCGGCGGCCCGGCGTAGGAGCCGGCAGTCGGCGGCCCCTGCACGCTGCCGACGAACAGCCGCGCCGGCACCCGCGCGGCGTAGGCATCGACGCCGGCCTGCACCGCGGCTTCGGCAAGCATCGCCATGTACATCGGCGTCACTCCGCCCCAGATGCCGATGGTGTCCGGCGCGTGATGGGAATGATCCGAGGTGACGACGATGTGGTCGGCGGACAGCACCGGCTGGCCGTAGCGCGCGTGCAAACGGCGCGCGATGCGCTGGCGGATGTCGTACAGGCCGTTGGGCCCGTTGCCGGCCTTGTAGGCGGCGAAATAGCCGACGTTGCTGGTCTTCACCAGCAGGAAGCTGGCGTTGTCGCTGGCGCGGCTGATCGCCACCGCGCCGGCGACCAGCGGATCGCGCTCGGCGCTGGCGTTGCGCTCGCAGAACAGGTCGTAGCCGCCGATGCAGACCGAACCCGGTGCCGGCAGGAACGACGCCGAGGCCTCGGCCGCGCCGATCAGAAACGGCAGCGGCGGCAGCGCCCCGACTTCGACCACCGCATCGGCAGACACACCGTCGAGCGTCGCGCGCACCGTAGTACTGCCCGGCGCCACGCCGGTGACGTGGCCGGCGTCGACGGCGGCGATGCCCGGGTCGGCGCTGTGCCAGCTGGCCTGCGCCGTGCGATCCACCTGGGTGTTGTCGGAGTAATGCGCGGTGGCGCTCAGCGCGGCGCGCTGGCCGACCATGAGCGTCAGCGGCGAGGGCGAGACCAGCAGTGCCTGCAGCACCGGCGCGGTCACCGTCAGCGCCGCGGTCGCGCTGTGCGAGCCGGCATTGGCGGTGATCTGCACCGCGCCTTCGCTGAGGCCGCGCGCCAGGCCGGCGTCGTCAATCTGCGCGCGCGACGGGTCGGCGCTGCTCCAGCTCACACCTGCGTTCAGATCCTCCTGCGCGCCGTCGGCATAGGTCGCGCGGGCGACGAACTGGCGGGTCAGCCCGACCGCAACGCTGGCGCTGTCCGGGCGCACCGCGAGCCCGCTCATCGGCGGCGGTACGACGCTCAAAAACGCCACCGCCTCGCGGCTCTGGTAGCGCACGCGGATCTCGGTCTGGCCGGCGGACAGGCCCCGGGCGAGCCCGCTGGCATCGATGCTGGCGACAGTCGCCACCGAACTGCTCCAGCTCGCGTCGGTGCCGGCCACCGGTTCGCGCGCGCCATCACCGCGCACGGCAGTGAGCGCATAGGCCTGCGTCTGCCCGCGCTCGATCTGCGCCTGCGCCGGGGTCAGCTCCAGACGCTGCAGCGAGCTGTCGCGATCCGGCGAGCGCGGGCCGCCGTCACCGCAGGCGGCGAGCAGCAGCGCCGCCAACAGGCCGGCTGAAATCGATATGCGTGTGTGCTTCATGCGTAACTCCCAATGCAGAAGCCGCCGCGGCGCCGTTCGGGCACCGCGGCGGTTCTGTCTCCCTGCCGGCCGCGCTTGAGCGCGCGGCCCTTCCCCATGATCCGGTCGGTCGCCGCCTTCAAGGCGGCAGCACCGCCCCGCGGGTGTAGACAAAGGGCCGGCTGACGCGCCCATCCGCATAGGTGGCGGTGACAATCGCGGTGTCGCCGTCGGCCAGGCCCGCCGCGGCGGTCCACTGGGTGCCGGCGCCGGTGGCCTGATATGTCACGCCGTTGACCTGGACCCTGACCGCGGCAGCGCCCGCCGCCGACACCGCCCAGGGCCGAAAGCTGCATTCCTTGCAGAAGCGTGGATTGGTGGGGTTGTCGTAGCGTTCCTGCACGTAGGGGAATGCGGATGCGTAGGTCGCCGGGATGCTGCGCTCGGCAACGACGATGCTCAGCGTGCCGCTGGCGTCGGATTCGACGCTCTGCACCAGATCGGCCTGCGCAAACACTTCGAACGGCGCGGAACTCAAGGCGTAGGGCGTGGCGCCGCCACGGCACGCGGGCCGGTCACCGCCCACGCCGAATAGGCGCAGCAGCACGTCGGCGAACGCCGGACCCGGCGTGTCATCGTTGATGCAGCCCTTGACCGCAAAGCGGTAGAGCCCGGCCGGCGTGCTGCCAAGCCGGGTCGGGAATGCCTCGTAGGCCTCGAAGTTCGCCGACCAGATCCATTCCTGCTGGCCGGCATAGGTACTCACCACGCCGGGCAGGCCCTGCGGCCACTGCACCTTGGTCTGCACCTCGCCGCTCGGGTCGGCGAAGGTCTGCCATGTCCCCCCGGCGCAGGCGGCGCCGGTGCCGTCCACGCAGCGCTCGACAACGACGAACGGGTTGTCGATGGCGGTGGAGCCACCGCGCCAGCGGAAGCTCGCGGCCTGGAAGTAAGCGATGTCCGCCGGCTGCGTCAGGGCCTGCGCCGGCCCCACGTCCGGCGACAGGCCGGCGTTGAAGGCGTCGTACGCCTGCTTGGTCAGCTGGCCGTGGGCATCACTGAGCACGACCTGGCGCGCCTCGTCGGCCTGCGCCGCGGTGTCGAGCGGCTCCGGCGCCAGTTCGGGCCCGCCCTTCATCGCAGCGGCCAGCCGCACCATGCGCGTGACCATGTAATCCGCGGTATGCGGACCGTAGGCGGTGAGCGCCTTGCGGTAGTGGTCGTGGCTCATGAACTCGCGGTAGCTGACGGTATAGCCGTTGTAGTCGCCGGCGTGACCGATGCCGACCGCGAGCTTGTAGCCCAGGTGCGCCGGCAGTTCCTCGCGAGTGAAATTGCCCTTGATCGCGGCCGGATCGGCCGGCTCGCTGTTGGCGTAGGGCACGTACTCCGGGGCGTCCCAGCCGGCGGCGTCGTTGTGGATCTGCGCGCGCATGCGCGCGCGCTTGGCGGCATCCGCCAAGCTGCCGCGCATCGTCACCGGAAACTCGCTGACGTTATAGTGCGCCGCACGCTGCAGGTCGCAGGCTGCGGCATACGCCGGATCGCGTGCCAGCAGTCCCTGGTCCTCCGCCACGCAGGCCCAGTCGAAGCCGTTGTAGATGTTGTGCTCGATGTCGTCGGCGCGCGATTCAAAGTTGAGAATCAGGTCGACCTGGGCCTCGCAGGCGCAGGACGCCAGCAGCACCTCGCCGAGGCGGAAGGCCTGCAGCTTGAGACGAGCGTTTTCCTCCAGCGCGCCGAACGCGGGCGCGTCGTAGTGCTCGGGCAGCGGCAGACCTTCGCCTTTCATCGTCTCCCAGATCAGCAGGCGCTCGTCCACCGGCAGCCCGGCCTGCTGGGCACCCGCCCAGACCGCGCCGGTGATGCCGATGTTGTCGTCCTCGCGCGCGCAGTCCGGCAGGCCAGCCACCGGCACGCCCGGATCGCCTTCCACGGTCGGTTCGCTGCGGCAGTTGGACACCGCCGGGTACGGATGCGACAGCGGGCCCGGCACCCAGGCGTTGCGGTAATCCACCGGGAAGTCGCCGCTCAGCGCCACCTGCACAACCGGTACATAGTCGTTCGGCGGAATGCCGCCGAACGGTGCGTCGGGCGGCAGTTCGCCGCCGATGACTTTCCAGCCCTTGATCACGGCGTCGGCCAGATAGCGCACGTTGCGCTCGTTCTGCGCGTAACCGCGGTGGTTCCAGTCGCGCCAGACGCCCTCGCCGGCGGGGCAGCCGCCCGGCGTGGCACCCGGCCCCTGGCAGACCGTGCCGTCGTCACGCAGGCGCTGCTGGTCGTTGCCTGATTTCTCGGCGCTGCCGACGTCGCCCTGACTGAACACCAGCGGCACGCCCAGATCGCGCTCGACAAAGCGCTCGAGGAAGCCGACGAAGTCCGCGCTGTGCAGGTCGTAGCCGTCCAGCCCTTCCGGATGCTCGCCCCAGTTGACCCAGACCGCGATCGGCCGCGGCGCCGGCTCGTCGGTCTCGAAGCGCATCACCACCAGACCGTGGTCGCCGTACTCGTTGGGGTACTGCACCGGGGTGCCGTCGTCACCGATCGCCGGGCCCATGATGTTGCCCTTGAACAGCTTGTGCCGAACCGTGGTCGCACCCATGCGCGCCGGCTGCAGGTTGCGCTCGGCGCTCAGAATCGCTTCGGCAAGCTTGCGCGCCTGATCCTCGAAGAAACGCGCGTCATAGGCGTCCTGGAACGCGAACACGCCGGCCGCCAGCGTGGCGGCATAGGTCGTGCTGTGCGCGTGCGTCACGTGATACAGGATCTGCTCGTAGCCGATGCTCGAGCGGTTCTGTTCGAGAATCTGCGCGACGCGGCGAATCAGGTTGTCCTGCGCCAGATAGTTGTCCGACTTGAGCAGCACGATGCGCTTGCCGTTGTTCCCCTCGACGACGATGGCGCGCGCCGTCAGGCGCGACTGCACGCCGTAGCTGGTGTTCTGCTTCTTGCCGGTGACGTAGGGGTCGAGGTCGCCGCCCGCAATGCCGCCGAAGATCGCCGTGTTTGCGGACGAATACTGGCCGGCGCCGTAGCCGACGTCCGGGGTCATGTCGACGACGCCGACGCCGGCGCGCACACGCGAACCGGAATGGTCCGCGCCGTAGCCGCCGACCACGGAGCCGGCGCCCTCGGCAAGATCCTGCGGCGCATCCTGCGGTGTGTCGATGACATCACCGGCGATGGCAACGGCACTGGCATGCGGGTTGTTGACCAGCACACCGGCAATCCCCGCGAAGAAGGACTGCACGGCGTCGAACGCCGCCGCGAACGCAGACTCGAATTGCTGCGCCGTGAGGTATGCGACCGCACCGCCCAGATCGGCGCCGAAATTCCCCAGCACCTGCAGGAAGCCACGCTCGTCGGCGCCGCCGGATGCGCCGGCACCCGTGCCGGGCAGCGGCACGGCCACCGCCTGCAGCGGCGCGCGCACCAGGTTGGCGTAGGGCTCGGCGATGTTCTGCGGCGCAGCCGTGGGCACGATGAACTGCCACTGCTGGCCGTCGATCTCGGTGCTGGCGACACCGGTGAAGGCGTTGTCGGTGTCGTGGGTGACAAAGAAGTGCATGCCATGCGCGGCATGCGCGCCCTGGCGCTGGCGGCAGTCCACCAGCGGAGCAGACGGGTCGCGGCCGGCGAGCTCGTTGTACGCCCGTGGCACCGCACCGTTGTTCCATGCGTAGCTTTCGCCGGGCCATGGCCGCTGCACCGGGTCGTCGCCGGTGCCGTCGTCGAGACAGGCGTCGTCGCGGTAGTAGGGCACCACCAGCGGATTGGTCAGCGAGGTCGCGCCCTTCATCTCGAAGGTGTAGACCAGCGAGCCGCTGTCGCCCTTGCCGGAGATCTGCTCCCAATTGTCGAAGGCCAGCGCCAGATTGAAGCTCGGGTCCGCCGCGTCAAAGAAGGCCGCGCAGCTTTCAAGCTCGTAGGGATCGACCGAGGTGCCGACAAACGGAATGGCGTCGGTGATCGGGCTGACCGCGGCGCCGATCTGCGCCAGCACCGGCAACAGGCTGCCCGAGATCGGACTGTCGTAAAACTGGCGGCAGCCCGGGAAGCTGTCCATCTGACCGACATCGTCGTTGATGCCGTCGATCGGCACGCCCTGCGGGCGCAGCAGCGTGTAGTAGCGGCCGCCCGGCACGGCGGGATCTCTGGAGACCATCGCCTCGCGGTTGTAGTCCCAGGATGTGTACAGGCCGTCCGGCGGGATCGGATGCACCCGCACCCGATAGCGGTAGGTGATCGCGTCGCGATAGAAGGATTCGGTCTTGGTGACGTTGGTGCCGGAGTCCGCACCCCAGACTTCGCGGATGCAGCGTACCGGGCCACAGCGCTCGCCCAGCAGCGTGGAGTTGGCCTCCCAGTTCACCTGCTCGTCCTCGAAGCCGACCAGCGAGATGGTCGAGTCCGGCGACTGCTGGAAGGCGCGGCCTTTCCAGCGGTCGATCAGGTCGGGACGCGAATCCCAGTACGCGGGGTCGGGGTTTTCGATCTCCGGCTGGCGCACGCGCAGGTCGCGCACCATCCAGCGGCCGCTGGCCTGCCAGCGGTAGTTGGCCGTGGTCACCGTGACACCGTCGCGCGGGAAGCGGTCCTGCGATGGCGCCACCGTGCCGTCCGGCTTGCAGACGGTGCCGCTGAGGTTGGAGCCGTAGCTGGTGTTGCTGGTGCCCAGGTCGTTGCGGCGGTAGCGATCCGCTTCGCTGCCACTGCCGTCCTGAAAGAACGAGCGGTCGATCCACTGGTCGGCGTTGGCGTCGCGGCGATAGTCGACGTAGCCATTGCCGGCATGGAAGGCCGAACCGCCGTCCTTCTGCACCAGATAGACGTAACGCTGCGTCGCCGGGTCGAGCGGATCGTTGAGCTTGACCACCTGCACCGCCTGCCACTCCGGCGGGAAGTCGATACCGGCATACAGGCTGCCCGCGTCCGAAGCCATCAGCACGATCTCATCGTCGTTATCCAGACCGGCGACGGGATCGGGAATCGCGCGCGACACGCCCTGATTGGGATCGGCGCCCGGCACCACCGGCGCGTACAGGCCAGGGCGGTCGACGTCGATGCCGTTGGGGTCGTACTGCTTGTCGCACTCGCCCTTGGTCATGCCCCAGCCCTCGACGTCCCAGGCGTAGCTGAGCTCGGGATCGATGCCGGAGTAGAACGAGAAGGTGGAATTGCCGTTGGCGAGAAAATACGGGTAACGCTCGTCCACCTGCACCGGGATTTCGACAAAGCCGGCGCCGTCATAGCGGAAGGCGGCGATCTTGCTCACGTCGGCGCCGCCGCCCGGATTGACCGGCGCGTCGCCCGGCTGCCAGTTCGGCGGATACAGGAACACACCGGCGTGCGCATTGCGCGGGCCGTAGCCCGGCTCTGTCGCGCCGGTGTAGTTCTCAAAGCCGGAGAGATGGTTCTGTGCGAGACCGATCGCTGCCGGCTGCGACCAGCCGGGCAGCAGCGCGCCGGTGAGCACCACCGGCTCCGCCGCACGCTCGGCGGACAGCGCGCGCACCACCATCTGATCCGGCTCCACGTCCGTGCCCAGCGCCTCGCCCGGCGTGCCCGCATCCGACAGGCGGGCGAGGTTGTCGCCCAGATGCGACAGCGCCGAGGCGAACGCGGCGGACGCGCCGCCGGCGTCGCCGCCGATCAGCGCGGTGATCGCGCCGTTCAGCTCGGCCATGAACTGCGCCAGTATTCCGAGCAGCCCGCCGCCGTAGTCCGGCGCTGCCGGCTCCGGCCCGGCGGCGCCCACCGTGAGCGGCTCGGCGTCGCCGGCAAACGGCGCGCCGGCGCCATCCACCTGCGGACAGGGCGTGGCCAGGGTGTTGGGCATGCCGTCGGTGGCGATGACGCGTCCGTCGGCGCGCAGGAAGCGCGCCTTCTGGCAGCGCGCCGCGACGGTGCGGCGCGGGTACTCGTGCGGATCGTAGGCGTCGGCGTGCGGATAGGTGTTGTCCAGCGGCGGCACCGCCGTCTTGCCCTCGTCCCACATCACCAACGCCGAGCCGCGGATCGCCTGCGCATCGGCGTAGTCGATCTCGCCCAGACTGAAGAAGTCGATCTCGTCGGGCAGGCGCTGTGCATAGGCCTGCGCCTTGTCGGCGTAGGTGTGCACCACGCTGCCGCCGGCCGTGCCGTGGTCGGCCGGTCGGCGGAAGTACAGGTCGGCGCCGTTGGCGCCCACGGTGCGCGCCATCACCTCGGCGCTCCAGTGCGTGACCTGATGGTCGCCGAAGGCCGGGTGCAGCAGCACTTCCTTCTGCGCCATCCGCGGGATCGCTGGATCGAACGGTCCCTTGGCCACGTCATACGCGCCGACGGGAACGCCGGGCAGCGGCTGATTGGGCAGGCCCACGCGCGGGTCAGCGGTGGTGCCGTCGCCCAGGTGCTGGGCGTAGCCGTTGTTCTCGGCGCGGTCCCACAGCATCTGGATCAGCGAGAACACGAACTGCTGGTCCAGCGACTCGGGATAGGCCGTGTAGTAGATCGCCCCGTACGGCGCGAAGTCGGTGCTGCGCGACAGCAGCGTCGAGTAGTTCATGCCGACCACGCCCAGCGCGCCGCGCTGGATGTCCGGCGACAGCGCCACCAGCGCGCCGCCCATGATGCCGCCCTGGGAGTTGCCGTCGTAGAACACCTCGCGGTGATCGAACAGCGTCGCGTTGCCGAGCTTGAACGCAGGATGCTGCGCGAAGCCGGCCGGATCCTTCAGCAGCCGCGCCAGGAACATCTTGTTGAGGAAGCCCTGCTGCGCGCGGTCGGCCAGGGTCGGGAAGTTCGACATGTCCGCAAGCACGGTGGCGACGTTGGCGACGTCGTAGCTCGACATGCCGATCCAGTCGGTCATGCAGAACATGAAGTTGTGCTCGTTGGCAAAGCGCTTGAGCTGCGCCTGCCCACGCCCTTCGGCCTGGCTGCCCAGCAGACCGTGGCCGTACAGCGACGCGCGCGCCGGACGCACCACGCCGGCCTCGGACGGCACCGCGGCGCCGCTGAACGCCGAGCGCGGAATGTTGCAGGTGAAGGTGAAGGACTCGGTGGCCTGACCGCCTGGACGGTCCGGCAGCCCGTCGCCGTAGAGCAGCGGCAGCGCGCAGTTGGGCACGCCGGTCGTGTTGCCGTTCTGCGCCGCGCCGGCGCAGCCGGGGAGCGCTGCCATTCCGGCCGGGCCGGC
>JBFHQK010000090.1:0-9763 GCA_041592255.1 Fontimonas sp. | reverse complement strand
CATCGTCAGCCACACCCTCGATGAGCTGGTGCACACCAAGCTGCGGATCTGCGGCGAGGTGACGCTGCCGGTGCATCACCACCTGCTGTGCGCCGGTTCGGACCTGTCCGCAATACGCAAGATCTATGCGCATCCGCAGTCGTTTGCGCAGTGTCGCAAGTGGCTCGACGCGAAGTTGCCGCAGGCGATCCGCGAGACGGTGTCGAGCAACGGTCAGGCCGCGGTGCAGGCACGTCAGGAAGGGGCGGGCGTCGCCGCCATCGCCAGCCTGCAGGCGGCGCGCATCCACACGCTGAATATCCTGGCCTCGAATATCGAGGACGATCCCAGCAACACGACCCGCTTCCTGGTGCTGGGCAAGCATGATCCGGCAGCAACCGGTCGTGACATCACCTCGATCGTACTCACCGGCCATCGCAACCAGCCCGGGGCGCTGCTCAAGCTGCTGGCGCCGCTGGCCAATGCCGGTCTGGACATGACCCGCATCGAGTCGCGGCCGATGAAGGGATCGGCGGTGCAGGATTACTATTTCTTCATCGACTTCGTCGGCCATGCCGCCACGCCGATCGTCAAGCAGGCGCTCGACGAAGTCAGGGCAACCGCAGCTTTCTTCAAGGTGCTCGGCTCCTATCCGCTGGCGGTCGTCTGAGCCCGGGCGCAGGGCGGCGCGAGCACACTCTCATGACGAACATGAATCAGGAACTCCTTCAGCGAGCGGCACCCGGGATACTCGGTCTGGAACCCTATACGCCGGGCATGCCGATCGACGAATTGCAGCGGCGGCTGGGCGTGCGCAACGCCATCAAGCTCGCCTCGAACGAAAACCCGCTGGGCATGAGCCCGAGGGTGCGCGCGGCGCTGGCCGAGGCGATCGGCCGCGACAACCTTGCGCTCTATCCGGACGGCGGCGGTCACCGGCTGAAGCAGAAGCTGGCGGCGTTTCACGGCATTGGCGCGGACTGCATCACGCTCGGCAACGGGTCGAACGACATCCTCGAGTTTCTCGCGCGCACCTATGCCGGCCCGGGCCGTGCGGTGATGTTCTCGGCCTACGCCTTTGCGGTCTATCCGCTGGCGGCGCAGGCGCAGAGCGCCGAGAGTGTGGTGGTGCCGGCGCGGCCGGCCACCGATGCGATGGCCTACGGTCACGACATGGACGCGTTTGCGCGCAGCCTGCGCGCGCGGCCGGATGTCGCCCTGGTGTTCATCGCCAATCCGAACAACCCGACCGGCACCTGGCTGGAGCCGGCGGCGATCGAGGCGTTTCTCGAGCAGGTGCCGGCGCACGTCATCGTCGCGCTCGACGAGGCTTACCACGAGTACCAGGATCCGGCGCTGCGTCCGGACTCCAGGCGCTGGCTCGAGCGCTTTCCCAACCTGCTGGTGGCGCGGACCTTCTCCAAGGTCTACGGGCTGGCCGGGCTGCGCGTCGGCTACGCCTTGTCACACCCGACGGAGGCCGACCTGCTCAATCGCGTGCGCCAGCCGTTCAACAACAACAGTCTGGCACTGCTGGCGGCCGAGGTCGCGCTCGATGATCAGGCGCACGTGCGCCAGTCGGTCGAGCTCAACACGCGCGAGCGCACGCGGCTGGCCAGCGAGCTGGGCGCGCGCGGCCTGCGCGTGCTGCCCTCGCAGGCCAACTTCCTGGCCATTGATTTCGGTCGCGACGCCAAGCCGATTCACCAGGGGCTGCTCGAGCGCGGCGTCATCGTGCGCCCGATGGGTTCATACCAGATGCCGACGTTCCTGCGCGTCACGGTGGGGACGCAGGACGAGAACGACCGCTTCCTGAGCGCGCTCGACGAGGTGGTGGGCCCGTGATGGTGCAGCGCCTCGCGATCATCGGCCTTGGCCTGATCGGCGGCTCGCTGGCGCGCGCGCTGCGCAACGCCGGCGTGGTGGCGCACATCAGCGGCTACGATCCGGATCCGGAGCAGCGTGACGCGGCCGCCCGGCTGTGCGTGATTGATCGCGTCAACGATACGCCGGCGGCGGCCGTGCGCGACGCCGACGTCGTCGTGCTCGCCGTGCCGGTGCTGCATACCGCCGAAGCGCTTGCCGCGTGTCTGCCGGACTGTAAGCCGGAAGTCGTCATCACCGATGTCGGCAGCACCAAGCAGTCGGTGCTCGAGGATGTGCGCCGCGTCTGTGGCGAGCTGCCGCCCTGGTTTGTCGCCGCGCATCCGATTGCCGGCACCGAGAAGAGCGGCGTTGCGCATTCCCAGGCCGATCTGTTTCGCCGGCATCGGGTGATTCTCACGCCGCATGAGGGTCAGGATCCGGCGGCCCGCGCGCTGGTCGCGGGCTTGTGGCAGGCCACGGGCGCGCGGGTGGTGGAGATGGACCCGCAGCAGCACGACCGCATTTTTGCGGCCACCTCGCATCTGCCCCATGTGCTGGCCTACAGCTTCGTCGATATGCTCGCGCGGCTCGACGGTCAGGACGAGATTTTTCCCAACGCCGGCGGCGGGTTTCGCGACTTCACCCGGATCGCGTCGAGTTCGCCGCAGATGTGGCACGACATCGTGCGTGCCAATGCCGGGCCGGTCGGCGCGCTGCTCGATCGCCAGATCGAGGAATTGCAGCAGGTCCGCGCGCTGCTGCGCGAGGGGCGCTGGGATGCGCTCAAGGCGCTGTTCGAGCGCGCCCGCGCGGCACGCGAGCGCTATCTGGCGCAGATCGAATGAACGCCGCGCCGCGCACCGTCCCGCCGTATCTCGACCTCGCACCGATCCGTGCGGCGCGCGGCGAGTTGCGCCTGCCGGGATCGAAGAGCGTGTCGATCCGCGCCTTGCTGCTGGCCAGCCTTGCCGAAGGCGAGACGCGCCTGACCGGCATGCTCGATTCGGATGACACCCGAGTGATGCGTGACGCGCTGAGCGCCTGTGGCGTGCCGCTGCGGGACGAGGGCGGGGCCGGCGTCTGCGTGCGCGGCGCGCAGCGCTTTCCGGCGCGGGAGGCGGATCTGTTCGTCGGCAACTCCGGGCTTTCGATCCGCACGCTGGTCGCGGTGCTGGCCTTCATGGACGGGCGCTATCGGCTGTCCGGCGTGCCGCGCATGCACGAGCGGCCGATCGGCGATCTTGTCGATGCACTGCGTCCGCTGGGCGCGCGCATCACTTACCTGGAGAAAAACGGCTATCCGCCGCTGCAGATCGAGCCGGCGCAGGCGCGCGGAACCCAGCCGGTGCGCGTGCGCGGCGATGCCTCCAGCCAGTTCCTGACCGGCATCCTGCAGGCCGCGCCGCTGCTGGCGCGCACGCATGCCCTGACGGTACAGGTCGAAGGCGAGCTGATCTCCAAGCCTTACATCGATCTGAGCCTGGCCCTGATGCGGCGGTTTGGCGTCGACGTCGACTGCGCCGCCGGTGACGCGGGGGCACCGCGTTACCGTGTCGCTGCCGGCGTGCACTACCGCTCGCCGGGCACATTCGCGGTCGAAGGCGATGCGTCGTCGGCGTCCTATTTCCTGGCCCTGGGTGCACGTGCCGGCGGCCCGGTGCGCGTGCGCGGCAGGGGCCGCAGCAGTCTGCAGGGTGATGTGCGCTTCGCCGAGGTGCTGGCGGCGATGGGCGCCGACATCGCCCAGGGCGACGACTGGACCGAGGCGCGCTCGCCCGGACTGGCGGGCGGGTTCCGGCCGCGCGCGATCGACGCGGATTTCAACCACATTCCCGACGCGGCGATGACCGCCGCGGTCGTGGCGCTGTTTGCCGACGGGCCCAGCGTGCTGCGCAACATCGGCAGCTGGCGGGTCAAGGAGACCGACCGCATCGCGGCGATGGCCACCGAGCTGACCAAGCTCGGCGCGCGCGTCGAGGCCGGTGCGGACTATCTGCGCATCGAGCCGCCGTCGGCCCTGCGTCCGGCGAGCATCGACACCTACGACGACCATCGCATCGCCATGAGTTTTTCGCTCGCCGCCTGCGGCGGCGCCGGCGTGCGCATCAACGATCCCGGCTGCGTGTCCAAGACGTTTCCGGATTACTTCGCGCAGCTGGCTGCGCTGACGACGGCATAGCCCGATGACCGCATCCCCCATCCCTGTCATCGCCGTCGACGGCCCCAGCGGCGTCGGCAAGGGCCTGGTCACGCGCTGGCTGGCGCAGCGTCTGCCGGGCTGGCACCGGCTCGACAGCGGCGCGCTCTATCGCATCCTCGCGCTGGCCGCGCACCGGCGGCAGATCGACCTCCACGATGGTGACGCCGTCGCCGGCCTGGCGCCGTATCTGGACATCCGCTTCGAGGGCACGACCGAGGACGACGAGGCGATCCGGGTCGACGGCGAGGACTGGACCCACGATGTGCGCCGGGAATCGACCGGCGCACTGGCGTCGCTGATCGCCGCGGCCCCGGCGGTGCGCGCCGCGCTGTTGCAGCGGCAGAAGGATTTCCGCCAGGCGCCGGGCCTGATCGCCGATGGCCGCGACATGGGCACCGTGGTGTTTCCGGATGCAGCGCTCAAGCTGTTCATGGACGCCAGTGCCGAAGAGCGCGCGCAGCGGCGCCTCAAGCAGTTGAGCGCCAGGGGGATACAGGCTACACTCGCGCCCCTTTGCGAAGAGATTCGCGCCCGCGACGAGCGCGACCGCAACCGCCCCATCGCTCCGCTTAAGCCGGCGACGGACGCGGAAGTGGTTGATACAACAGGTCTTTCACCCGACGCGGTACTGTCCAAGGTGGAAACTCTGCTGCAGCGGTACCGCCTGCTCTAAGACGCTTCCCTACGCAAACTCAGGTCCGATTCCATATGGATATGGGTCGGGTGTCATTCCAGACAGGCCCCCAAGCATGATGCGCGGGGATGTTCAACTTTCCGAGTAATTAGATGAGCGAGAGTTTCGCTGAGTTGTTTGAGGCCAGCCTCAAGAGCGGCCAGTCCATGCAGTCCGGCACCATCGTCAATGCCAAGGTGCTGGAGATCAAACCCGATGTCGTGATCGTCGACGCGGGCCTGAAGTCGGAGGGCGTGATCCCGATTCAGGAGTTCATGATCGACGGCGAGCTGAAGGTGGCTCCCGGCGACGACGTGGAAGTGGCGCTGGAAACTGTTGAGGATGGCTTCGGCGAAACCAAGTTCTCGAAAGAGAAAGCCGAGCGCATCAAGACCTGGGACCGCCTGGCCAAGGCGTTCGAGGGCAAGGAAACGGTCATCGGCACGATCACCGGCAAGGTCAAGGGCGGCTTCACCGTCGACATCGGCTCGGTGCGCGCGTTCCTGCCGGGTTCGCTGGTCGACGTGCGTCCGGTCCGCGACACCTCGTATCTCGAAGGCAAGCCGCTCGAGTTCAAGGTCATCAAGCTCGACAAGATTCGCAACAACGTCGTGGTCTCGCGCCGCGAAGTGCTCGAAGCCGAGTACAGCGCCGAGCGTGACACCCTGCTGGCCAACCTGCAGGAAGGTGTGGTGCTCAAGGGCGTGGTCAAGAACCTCGTCGAGTACGGCGCGTTCGTCGATCTCGGCGGCATCGACGGCCTGCTGCACATCACCGACATGACCTGGAAGCGGGTCAAGGATCCGGCCGAAGTGGTCACCGTCGGTCAGGAAATCGACGTCAAGGTCCTCAAGTACGACCGCGAGCGTCGCCGCGTGTCGCTGGGCCTCAAGCAGCTGGGTGCCGATCCCTGGGTCGACATCGAGCGTCGCTACCCGGAGAAGACCCGCCTGTTCGGCAAGGTCACCAACATCACCGACTACGGCGCGTTCGTCGAGATCGAGCCGGGCGTCGAAGGTCTGGTGCACGTCTCCGAGATGGACTGGACCAACAAGAACGTCAACCCCGGCAAGGTCGTGCAGGTCGGCGACGAGGTCGAGGTGATGATCCTCGACATCGACGGCGAGCGTCGTCGTATCTCGCTGGGCATGAAGCAGTGCCGCCCGAATCCGTGGGAAGAGTTCTCGCAGAACCACCAGAAGGGCGACCGCGTGCGCGGCGCGATCAAGTCGATCACCGATTTCGGCATCTTCATCGGGCTGGACGGCGGCATCGACGGCCTGGTGCACCTGTCGGATCTGGACTGGAACGAGCCGGGCGAAGTCGCCGTGCGTCGTTACCAGAAGGGTCAGGAACTCGATGCGGTGGTGCTGGCGATCGACGGTGCGCGTGAGCGCATCTCGCTGGGCGTCAAGCAGGTCAGCTCCGATCCGCTCACCGACTTCATCGCGCACAACACCAAGGGCGCGATCGTCAGCGGCAAGGTGCGCACGGTGGATCCGCGCGGTGCGGTGATCGATCTGGGCAACGGCGTCGAAGGCTATATCCGCGCCAACGACCTCGCGCGCGAGCGCGTCGAGGACGCCACCAAGCTGCTCAAGGAAGGCGACACGCTCGAATCGCGCTTTATCGGTGTGGATCGCAAGAACCGCACGATCCAGCTCTCGGTTCGCGAGAAGGAGATCCAGGAAGAGCAGGAGGCGGTGGCCGAGTACAGCCGCAATGCCAGCACCGGCAAGACCAGCCTGGGCGATCTCCTCAAGGAGCAGATGGGTGGCGGCAACGGCAACTGAGCCGTTCGCGCTGTCCCCGTCCAGGGGCATCGAAAATCAGGGGCCGCGCTTGCGCGGCCCCTTTTTTTTCTTTAATGTTCAAGCCGATACGCAAACGCAGGTCGTCGTGCCCCCATGACCAAATCTGAACTGATCGAGCGACTCGCAGCCCGCCAGACTCACCTGATGCACAAGGACGTCGAGCTGGCGGTCAAGCTCGTGCTCGATCACATCAGCAATGCGCTGGCGCGCGATGATCGGGTTGAAATCCGCGGCTTCGGCAGCTTCGCGCTGCATCATCGGCCGGCACGGGTCGGGCGCAATCCGAAGACCGGCGAGCCGGTCGGCATTCCGCCCAAGCGGGTGCCGCATTTCAAGCCCGGCAAGGAGATGCGTGAACGTGTCAATCTGGGCGGGCAAGGACCGGCAGCCGGCGTGGCCGGTGCGCAGGCGATGATTCCTGGCTGACCACACGAGAACGCCTATGTGGCGCATGGTGGTGCTGATTGTGCTGGTGGTGGTGCTGGTTCTTGGCGCCTCCATCGGCTACTTCAATGCGCAGCCCGTGGTCTTCGACTATCTCTTCGGTCGGTGGGAGATCCCGCTGATTGCGCTGCTGGTGGTCGATTTTGCGCTGGGCGTGCTGATCGCACTGCTGGTGGTCGGCGCCCGCGTTCTGAGCCTGCGCATGGAGCTGCGTCGCTTGCGCAGTCGCGTGCGCGACCACGAAACCGAGCTGCGCAATCTGCGCAAGCTGTCGCTCGCCACGGAGACCTCCGGCCAGGCCGGTACCCCACGTGCTTGATTCGTTGTTGACCTGGTTGACGCTGCCGCTGGGGCTGGCGTTGGGTGTGGCGATGGGCCGGCGCTTTGCCGGCGGAGCCGCGGGCAAAGCGCATCCGCGCGAGCCCTTGGGCGGCCTGCTGACGCAGCTTGCCTCCGATGATCCGGATCAGGCGCTGGCGGCGCTGATGGCGGCAACCACGCTGGATCCTTCCACCGCCGAGCTGCATCTGACGCTCGGACGCATGTTCCGCAAACGCGGTGAGGTCGATCGCGCACTGCGGGTGCACGAGGCGCTGCTGACGCGGGGCGGACTGGCACCCGAGCTGGCGGCGCATGCACGCTACGAGCTCGCGCAGGATTACATGGCGGCCGGCGTCATGGATCGCGCCGAGCAGCTGTTCGGCGAGCTGGCGTCGCAGGGACTGCACACCATCGAGTCGCTCGAAGCGATACGCAGCATCCACGAGCAGGCGCGGGACTGGCAGCCCGCCATCGCCGCGGCGCGCCGGCTCGAGGCGGCCAAGGGCGAGTCGCAGCGCGCCGCGATCGCGCAGTACTGCTGTGAACTCGCCGATGAAGCCCGGCGCGCCGGGCGCGATGAGGAAGCGGTGCGGCTGGCGCGCGACGCCCTGGCCGAGGACAGCCGCTGTGTCCGCGCCCATCTGCTGCTGGGCGCAATGTATGAAAAGCAGGGCGACGTCGCGGCGGCGGCGCGCGCGTATCTGCGCGCATTCGAACAGGATCCGCGCTTTCTGGCGGAGGTCATCGAGCCGCTGCAGCGTTGCTTTGCCGGCAATGGCGACCGCGACGGCTACCTGCTGTTCCTGCGCGATGCCAAGGAGATTTCGTCGAGTGCGCTGCCCTTTGTCGCCGAGGCGCGCCTGCTGGCCGAGACCGGCGTCGATCCGCTGGATCATCTGACTCAGGGGCTGGAGGCGCGGCCCAGCCGGGCGGTGCTCGCCGAGTTCCTGGAAGTCTTCGAGCGCCAGCCCAACGTGATCGCCTCCGGGCTCGACCGGCCGGCGGCCAGTCTGCGCAAGGCGCTGCTGCGTCTGATGGAGCAGGCGCCGCGCTATCAGTGCAGCAATTGCGGATTCAGCCCGCGACAGATGTTCTGGCAGTGCCCGGGCTGCAAGCAATGGGGCACGACCGCGCCGGCAGACGATATCCTGCGTAGCTGAGGGCGCGGTTTGGGTACACTGCCGTCAGGGATGGTCGACGGCGGGGGCGGAGGAGCAGCTTGGCGAAGACGGCGTTCGTGACCGGTGCCACCGGCTTTGTGGGACTGAACCTGATCGAGGCTCTCGACGAGCAGGGTTGGGAGGTCATCGCGCTGCACCGTTCAAGTTCGGATGTCAGCCTGCTCGCGCGCTTCAGCAGCGTGCAGCGCGTCGTCGGCGATATCACCGATGCGCGTTCGGTGCGCGAGGCGATGCCGCGCGGCGTCGACTGCGTCTTTCACGTCGCCGGGAATACCAGCCTGTGGTCGCGCGCGCAGGTTGAGCAGATCAAAGTCAACGTCCGCGGCACGCGCAACGTCGCGCGCGCCGCGCTCGAGGCGGGGGCCAAGCGATTTGTCCACACCTCGAGCATCGTCGCCTACGGGCTGCACGGCGGCACCATTACCGAGGAGACGCCGACCCGCGGCAGTGCGGTGGATATCAACTACATCCGCAGCAAGGCGCAGTCCGAGCGCGAGGTGCGCAAGGCCATCAGCGGCGGCCTGCGGGCGGTCATCCTCAATCCGTCGAATATCGTGGGCCGGTATGACACCGCCAGCTGGTCGCGCATGTTCCGCCTGATCCGGCAGGGCCGTCTGCCGGCGGTGCCGCCGGGCGGTGGCAGCTTCTGTCACGCACGGGCGGTTGCGCTGGCACAGATCGCCGCCGCCGAGCGCGGGCGCATCGGGGAGAATTACCTGCTTGGAGGCGCGCAGGCCAGCTATGTCGGTTTTGCCCGCGCAATCGCCGAGGCGCTGGGGCTGAGGCGCCATATCGTCGCGCTGCATCCGGGCGTGCTTGGCGCCTATGCGCGCATGGAGGAATGGCTGGCGCCGATGTTCGGGCGCGAGCCGGACGTGACGCGGGATGCGGTGGCGCTGCTGGCGCAGAATCTCTATTGCAGCAGTCGCAAGGCAGAGCGCGAGCTCGGCTACCGCAGCTGCTCCTTGCAGGAGATGGTGCGCGACTGCCGTGACTGGATGAAGTCTGCGGGTCTGCTCTAGCGTCGATACGGGCCGGCCCGGGCAAGCCGCTCCCGGGTTACTCAGCGCTGCATGCCGACACGCCCCAGATCCGGCGACGGGCGCCAGTTCTGTGGCAGCGTGTCGCGCACTTCCTTGCGCTTGGCCAGCAGGCGCGCGCGTTGCTTGTCATCGAGTCCGGGCAGGCGCAGGCCGGCGTCGAGCTGGGCCAGCGCGTTGCCGGCGTCGCCGCGCAGGAACATGAAGTTCGCCATCTGATACGACGCCTCGGCCATGTTGCCGCT
>JBFHQK010000089.1:0-9793 GCA_041592255.1 Fontimonas sp. | reverse complement strand
TGGCGCGCCCGGCAGGATTCGAACCTGCGACCCTTGGTTTCGGAAACCAATACTCTATCCAGCTGAGCTACGGGCGCGTGATGTGGCGGCGCGACCCTGGGTGGGTGCGCGGACGCGGATTCTAGCCCGAATCCGCGATCGGGTCTTGTCCGGCGTGACGGCGGCCGCCGACGCCGCCGGCGCGGCGCGTCAATCAGGCGTATTTGGCGAGCAGCCGCGTGGTTTCGGCGATGCGTTCGCGCGCGGTCTGTTTGCTGCCGCCGCCGTCGAGTTCCTGCTCCAGGCTGCAGGCCAGCATCTCGTAGAAGGCACGGTCCAGCGCCTTGCGCGCGGCGGAGAGCTGCTGGGCGATGCTGTCGCAGGGCGCTTCGCTGTCGATCATGGCGAGCACGCCGCGGATCTGGCCCTCGACGCGACGCAGCCGATGGATGATGTCCTGACGATGCGAGCGCGGTTTGGTGGCGGCGCTGGTGCTCGCGGTCTTGCGCGCGGTGGCATTCGAGGGTGCACGCGTGCGCCGAGGCTTGGCGGTTGAGCCCATGGTCCAGTTCTCTTTGCGCGAATGACGTGATGAGTGCGCGTGGCGCGCGCACGCTGGCACGCCGGCGATGGTACTCACAACCGGCGCCGCCTGCATCGCCGGGTTCAGTGCGGCAGGCGCAGGCCGATGCTGGTGGGTTTGTCGCCATCGGTGGCGCGCACGACCAGCTGCAGCTCGCCCAGGCTCAGGCGATCGCCGACCACCGGGTGCGGTAGGTGCGCGCACACCAGGTCGCCGACGCTGCGCTGCTCGGCGTTGGCGGGCATCTCGATGCCGTAGGCCTGGCAAAGATCCGCCAGTGCCGCATCGGCGGAGACGACGAACTCGCCGAAGAATCGCCGCGCTGCCGGCTCGGTCGGTTCCTGGGCGGACTCAAACAGCCGGTCCAGTGCTGGCAGCTGCGCCTGCGCGGCCAGCAGCGAGATGTAGTCGCCGGGTTGCAGCTGACCCCATTCGCGGGCGCCCAGCACGCGGCCGCCGCGGGCGATGCAGATTACGCGCGCCGGTTCGGGCAGGGGCAGGGTCCGTGGCGGTGTGCCGGTCAGCCGGCTGTTGCTGGCGACGCGGTAGCTGACCACCTCGAAGCCGCTCTGGCCGGGCAGGTCCAGGTCGACGCGATGGATGCGCGCGGAGGTCGCCGGCACCTGCAATCCGAGCAGGCGCGCAAATGTGGCCACGGTCGAGCCCTGCACGACCAGCGACACCAGCACGATGAAGAAGGCGATGTCGAAGAACAGCTCGGCGTTGTCGAGGCCGGCGAGCCAGGGGTAGGTCGCGAGCACGATCGGCACCGAGCCGCGCAGGCCAACCCAGGCGATATAGACCTGCTCGCGAAGCGGGAAGCGGAACGGCAGCAGGCTCAGCGCCACCGCCAGCGGGCGCGCGACGCCGATCAGCGCCAGCGACAGGATCAGGCCCGGCACGATCAGCGGGACCAGCTTGCTGGGGGTGACGAGCAGCCCCAGGATCACGAACATGCCGATCTGGCTCATCCAGGCGATGCCGTCGTGGAAGCGGCGGATGCCGGCGGCGGCGCGCACCGTGCGGTTGCCCAGCAACAGGCCGGCGAGATACACGGCGAGAAAGCCGCTGCCGCCCAGCAATGCGGTGATGCCGAAGATCAGGAGCCCGCCGAACAGCGCCAGCAGGGGGTAGAGCGATTCGGCCAGCGGCAGGCGGTTGAGCGCCTGCACCAGCAGCCAGCCGCCGGCGAGTCCGGCCGCGGCGCCCAGCGTCATCTGCATCAGCAGCATCCACAGTGCGTCGCTGGCGCCGAACTGCGCGGGGGCCTGCACGTACAGCACCAGCGCCAGGGTCAGGAACACCGCCATCGGATCGTTGGTGCCGGACTCGATTTCCAACGCCGCGCTGACGCGCTGGTTGAGCGACACCGCGCGGCTGTGCAGCAGCGAGAACACCGCCGCGGCGTCGGTCGAGCCGACGATGGCGCCAATCAGCAGTCCCTCGGCGAGGCTCAAGTCGAGCAGCCACGCCGCCAGTGCGCCGGTAATGCCGGCGGTGACGAGCACGCCGACCGTGGCCAGGCTCAGTGCCGGGCGCAGGCCGACACGGAAACTGTGGATGCGGGTGCGCATGCCGCCGTCGAACAGCACCACCGCCAGCGCCGCGGTCGCGGCGAGGTTGGCGAGCGCGTAGTTGTTGAACTGGATGCCGCCGGGGCCGTCCTCGCCGGCGAGCATGCCCACGATCAGGAACACCAGCAGCAGCGGAATGCCCAGGCGCGGCGTCACGACCGTGGCCAGGATGCTGGCCAGGAACAGCACCGCCGCGAGAAAGATCAGCTGATTGGTCAGTTCCATCGCGCGGCAGTGTAACGGCGGCGTGGTGTGCTGGGCGTCTGGGCGGCAGCAACCGTGCAGCGCGGCAAAGCCATGTCGCGCCGGGTGTGGCTGCGGATTGGGGGCCAGGTGCCAGGACTATGGCTCGAAAAGTCGCGCCCAAGACGGCCGGAAGGGCAAGCCCGCAGCCGCACGTGCTTGTCCCGCCCGCCCGCCTAGGCGGGCGCGCTGGGGTGTGGCTATACTCTGCGCCCTTCGCAGGGCTTCCCCGATCCAGGAGTTTTTCAGGTGGAACACAAGGACCACGACAAGGTGTTTTTCGCCAATTTCGGCAAGGTCATGGCCGCCCTGTTCGGCATCTTCTTCCTCTGCGTGCTCGCCGCGCGCCTGCTGGTGTCCGGCAATGGCAGCGACGATCCGGCGCAGCTCGAGCGGGTGGCCGAGCGCATCAAGCCGGTCGCCACGGTGGTCACCGATCCGGCGGCGCTGGTCAAGGTCAGTGCCGCAGCGCCCGCGCGCGCGGCGATGTCCGGCGAGCAGGTCAACACCAAGCTCTGCGCCGGCTGCCATGGCGCCGGCGTGCTCGGCGCGCCCAAGACCGGCGACAAGGCGGCCTGGCAGGCGCGCCTGAGCGCCACCGGCGGTCTCGACGGCCTGGTGGCCTCGGCGGCCAAGGGCAAGAATGCGATGCCCGCCAAGGGCGGCGATCCCAGCCTCAGCGACGACGAGCTGCGCGCGGCGGTCGAGTACCTGCTCAAGCAGTCCGGCGTCTGATCGCTGCATCGTGACACCCGACGGGGCCGGCATTGCCGGCCCCGTTTTCGTTGGTGCGCCGGTTTTTTCGCTGCGCCACGGTGGTGCGCGCCCGCGCCGCGCCGCTTGGACGGGGGCGGCGGCGCCACCGCGAGGGTCCGGGCCCCGCGGGCTTCACAACAAGGACATTCCCCCAAAGTTTGGCACGGGGCTTGCGATACGCTCAGGGGGCCGCGGCACACGCTTGCCGTCCGCGGATTCATCCAACCTCAGGAGAAGCATTCCAATGACTTTCAAGCGTTCGGTGGTGAGCGTCGCGGTGCTCGGCGCAGCCGTGTTCTCGGGCAGCGCCCTGGCGGGAGTGAGCGGTAACGTCGGCGTGGTCAGCGAATACTTGTTCCGCGGTATCGAGCAGAGCAGTGGCGCGGCCGTGCAGGGCGGTCTGGACTACAGTCACGACTCTGGCTTCTACGCCGGCGGCTGGGCCTCGACGATCAGCTTTGCGTCGAACACGGGTTCGGGCGCGGAAGTCGATTTCTATGCCGGCTTTGGCGGTGAGGCCGGCGCAATCGGCTACGACGTCGGTGCGATTTACTACTGGTATTCGGAAGAAGGTGAGAACGCCTCGCCGGATCCGTCCAACAACACCTTTGAACTGTACGGTTCGGTGTCGTTCGGTCCGGCGACGCTGGGCTTGAACTACAGCCTGGCCGATTACTTCGCCATCAGCGACGAGCGCGT
Organism: Fontimonas sp.; assembly: GCA_041592255.1. GTDB lineage: Bacteria > Pseudomonadota > Gammaproteobacteria > Nevskiales > Nevskiaceae > Solimonas. The sequence goes on along the minus strand of JBFHQK010000089.1, from coordinate 5,959 downwards.
GCTGTATCCGTATCTGGACCTGGCGTTCCCGCTGACCGACAAGCTCAGCCTGGACGCGCACGTCGGCCAGCAGACCTTCAAGGAAAGCGGCATCGAGGATGTGCTCGATTACAGCCTCGGCGTGTCGGCTGACGTCGGCAACGGCTTCAACATGGGCCTGGCCCTGGTCGACACCGACCGTGACGAAGACGACGTCAAGGTGGTGATCAGCGGCAGCTACGCGTTCGATCTGTAACGCATCCAGCAGTACCGCGTCATCCGGGGGCCGCCGCGTGCGGCCCCTTTTTTTGGTCAGGGGTTCTGGTCGAGCGCGCGGTAGCGCAAGGCTTCCGCAGCGTGCGCGGCCGAGATCTCGGCGACGGCTTCGAGGTCGGCGAGCGTGCGCGCGACGCGCAGGCAGCGGTGGTAGGAGCGCGCGGTCAGCAGGCGCCGGCTCATCGCGGTCTGCAGCAGGGCTTCGGCGTCGCGACTGCAAGCGGCGTGCTGGTCGAGGGCCTTGCCCTGCAGTTGCGCGTTGACGCAGCGCTGGCGCTGCAGCTGGCGCTCACGTGCGGCGACCACACGCGCGCGTACCTGGGCGCTGGACTCGGTGGCCGCGGCGCTGTTGCCCAGCTGCGCCGGATCGACGCGCGGCACGAACAGCTGCAGGTCGATGCGGTCCAGCAGCGGGCCGGAGATCTTGGCTCGGTAGCGCAGCACCTGATCGGGCGTGCAGCGGCATTTGCCGGACGCATCGCCCAGCCAGCCGCAGGGGCAGGGATTCATCGCCGCGACCAGCTGGAAGCGGGCCGGAAAATCGGCCTGGCGGGCGGCGCGCGAGACGGTGATGCGGCCGCTCTCCAGCGGCTCGCGCAGCACTTCAAGCGTGCGCCGGTCGAATTCGGGGAGCTCGTCGAGGAACAGCACGCCGTGATGCGCGAGCGTGATCTCGCCGGGGCGCGGGGTGCTGCCGCCGCCCACCAGCGCGACGCCGGATGCGGTGTGATGGGGCGCGCGGTAGGGCCGCGTGCGCCATTGTTGTGCATCGAAGCCGCCGCGCCCGATCGAGATGACGGTGGCCACTTCGAGCGCTTCGGCGTCGGTCAGCGGCGGCAGCAGTCCGGGCAGGCGCTGTGCCAGCATCGATTTACCGGCGCCCGGCGGGCCCGCCAGCAGCAGGGAGTGGCCCCCGGCGGCGGCGATCTCCAGCGCGCGCTTGGCCTGCGCCTGGCCGCGCACCTCCGCCAGATCGGGACCGCTGACGGCGCCGGATGGCGGTGCCGGCGGCTGGGCCGCCACCAGCGCGTTCTGATGCAGGGCCGCGCACAGCGCGAGCAGGTGCGCGGCGGTGAAGACTTGTGCCGCCGGGGCGAGGCAGGCCTCGGCGGCATTGGCGTCCGGCACCAGCAGACGGTGGCCGCACTGCGCCGACTTGAGCGCCGCCGGCAGCGTGCCCGGCACGCCGCGCAGCTCCCCGGACAGCGACAGCTCGCCCAGCACTTCCAGGCCGTCGAGCGCGCGCAGCGGAATCTGCTCCGAGGCCGCCAGAATGCCCAGCGCAATCGCCAGGTCGAAGCGGCTGCCCTCCTTGGGTAAATCGGCCGGCGCCAGATTGCAGGTGATGCGCTGGATCGGGAAGCGGTAGCCGCAGGTGGTGATCGCCGCCTTGACCCGGTCCTTGGCTTCGCGCACGGCGGCTTCGGGCAGGCCGACGATGTTGAGTCCGGGCAGTCCGGGCGCCAGATGCACCTCGACCGTGACGAGGTCGGCGTCGAGCCCGTTCTGGGCCCGCGAAAGCAAGGTCGCGAGCTGCGCCATCCCCCCTCCCTGCGCGTGTGCGGCACAACGCGGTGCGGGGCTGCCGGCGTCGCGGCGGTCCCGCGGATGCGGCGGGCCTGCGCCCGCCGCGCCTTATGGCGTGGATTCGGTCAGCTTGCGTTCGAGTGCGGCCAGGCGCTGCTCCATCGCCGCGAGCTTGCTTTGCGTGCGCGCCAGCAGTTCGGCCTGCAGGTCGAAGCGCTCGCGGGAGACCAGATCCCATTTTTCGAGGTTGGCGCGCAGCACGGCGCGGAAGTTGTCCTCGAGTTCACGGCGCAGGCCCTTCATGCCGGGCGGCAGCAGCTGCGCCAGCTTGGCGGCGAGGTCTTCGAGCTGACGGGTATCCATGGGTGCAGTGTCGAGTGCCGGAGGGGGGGATGGCAAGCTCAGTCCTGCCAGTCCTCGACCAGCACGCCGAGCTTGGCGGCGAGCCATGGCGTGGTCGTGGCCTGGATCAGAATCGTCATCAGGATGGCGATGAAGGTGACCGAGGCGATGATCTCGGCGCCCGGTGCACGCATGCCGACCAGCAGGCCGGCGAGCGCGGCCGGGATCACGCCGGTTTCACGCGTCCAGCACATGAACAGGCGCTCCTTGAACGTCCAGCGCGCACGCCGGTCGGGCCAGGTGCTGACGAACACCGTCAGCGGGCGGGCAACGAACATGAAGATCAGCACCAGCAGCACGCCGTGTGCCCAGTACTTCTGCATCAGCGCGAAGTCGACCTGCGAGCCCAGCAGCACGAAGATCATCAGGCGCATGATCAGCGCCATCTCGGCGACGAAGTGCTCCATTTTCTCCGCCTCGGCCGGCGCCATCTGCAGGCCGAAGCTCTCCTTGTTGCCGATGATCATGCCGAAGACGAACACGGCCATGAAGCCGGAGGCGTGGTAGTTGTCGGCGGCGAGGTAGGCGCCGGCCACCGCCATCAGCGTGACGATCGGGCCGAACTCGCCGAGAAAGGCGTAGCGCTCGTGCGCAATCAGCAGCGCGGCGGCGTAGCCGACGACCGCGCCGATGATGACGCCCAGGCTGGCCTGCTTGAGCAGTTCGGTCATCGAGCCGGCGAGCGAGAACTCGCCCTGGCCGAGCGCGATCGCCAGCACCGTGAACGTGACGATCGCGCCGGTGGCATCGTTGAACGCGCTCTCCGACATGATCGTCTGCGAGATGCGCTCCTTGATCGGGATCTGCTTGAAGATCGGCACCAGCGTGGCCGGATCGGTGGACGCGATCGTGGCGCCCACCAGCGCCGCGACGATCAGCGGCAGGCCCATCAGCAGGTAGGCGGCGGTCGCGGTGATCGCGGCGGTGATCAGCACGCCCAGCGTGGCCATCACGGCGATGGTGACCCACACCTCGCGCAGCACGCGGAAGCGCAGCGAGGCGCCACCGTCGAACAGGATGTAGCACGAGCCGAAGATCAGGATGATCTGATTCAGCCCGCTGTCGGCGCGGATATCGATCAGGCCGAGCAACTCGGGGCCGAGCAGGATGCCGACCAGCAGGAAGATCGCGACGTCGGGAACCCGCAGCCGCTTGGCGATGACGCCGCCGAGCGTTCCGGCCGCGAGAATCACACCAAAGGCATACAGCAGCGCTTTCGCTGCCAGCAGCGAGGGCGAGGTTTCCATCGGGAGAGAGATCCTGGGCGCGGTCGGTGCGCAGTGGGGGTCGCGGGGCGGCGCATTGTATAGCGCGCCGCCGCCGGTTCAATCGTGCACCAACGTGGTGCGACGCAGGGCGCGATCAAGCACTGATCTGCGTCAAATCCGGCCCCTCGAAGCTGGCACGCTCCGTGCTTCCTTGCACCGTGGCCGCCGGAGTCAAAGGCTCCTCTGGCGGGAGAACGCATTTGACTCAGGAGTGATGTCGATGAAATTGATCGCAGCCATCATCAAGCCGTTCAAGCTGGACGAGGTGCGCGAGGCGCTGTCGGACCTCGGCGTTGCCGGCATCACGGTGACGGAAGTGAAGGGCTTCGGGCGGCAGAAAGGCCATACCGAGCTCTACCGTGGCGCCGAGTACGTGGTGGATTTTCTCCCCAAGGTAAAAATCGAAGTGGCGGTCGACGACGACAAGCTCGACGGCGCCCTCGACGCCATTACCAAGGCTGCCCACACCGGCAAGATCGGTGACGGCAAGATTTTCGTCTTCAGCCTTGACCAGGCGATCCGGATCCGCACCGGTGAGACTGGCAAGGACGCACTCTAACGAGGAGCAGATCCAGATGATGCGCAAATTTCTGAGCGTACTGACGCTGGTGGTGGGCTGCGGCCTGGCGCCGGTCTGGGCGCAGGACGCGGCCGAGGTCACCGAGGCACCGGTGGCGGTCGAGATGGTCGAGGAGATGGTGACCCAAGCCGTGCCGGTCGAGGCGGCGCCGGCGGAGGAGGCGGTGGCCGAGGAAGCGGCGCCGACGCTGGACAGCGGCGACACCGCCTGGATGATCGTCGCCACCGTGCTGGTGCTGTTCATGACGATTCCCGGCCTGTCGCTGTTCTATGCCGGCATGGTGCGGGCGAAGAACGTGCTGTCGGTGATGATGCAGTGCTTCGCCATCACCGGACTGATGTCGGTGGTCTGGGTCGTCTACGGCTATTCGATGTCCTTCGACACCACGGGCATGGAGGCGGGCGTGATCAATCTCGCCAGCTTCACCGGCGGCTTCTCGAAGGCCTTCCTGTCGGGGCTGACGCTGGACAGCCTGGTGATGACGATTCCCGAGTCGGTGTTCGTCACCTTCCAGATGACTTTCGCGATCATCACCCCGGCGCTGATCGTCGGTGCCTTCGCCGAGCGCATGAAGTTCTCGTCGATGCTGCTGTTCACGCTGCTGTGGGGCACGCTCTGCTACTTCCCGATGGTGCACATGGTGTGGAGCGGTGACGGCGCGCTGATGTGGGACTGGGGCGTGCTCGACTTCGCCGGCGGCACCGTCGTGCACATCAATGCCGGTATCGCCGGCCTGGTGGCGGCGCTGGTGATCGGCAAGCGCAAGGGCTACGGCTCGCTGCAGATGGCGCCCAACAACCTCGGCTACACGATCGTCGGTGCGGCAATGCTGTGGGTCGGCTGGTTCGGCTTCAACGCCGGCTCGGCGGTCTCCGCCGGCAGCTCGGCGGGCATGGCGATGCTGGTGACGCAGGTCGCCACTGCGGCCGCGGCGCTGGCGTGGATGTTCGCCGAGTGGGTTGCGCACAAGAAGCCGTCGGTGCTGGGCATTGCTTCGGGTGCGGTCGCCGGTCTGGTCGCAATCACCCCGGCCTCGGGCACGGCCGGCCCGGTCGGCGCGCTGATGATCGGCATCGCCGCCGGTGTGATCTGCTTCTTTGCCTCGACCAAGCTGAAGAAGGCGCTCGGCTACGACGACGCGCTCGACGTCTTCGGCGTGCACGCGGTGGGTGGCATCGTCGGCGCGATTCTGACCGGCGTGTTCGCCTTCCCGGCGATGGGCGGCGTGTGGAGCCCGGGTGAAGGCGCGACGATCGGCAGCCAGGTCTGGATCCAGATCAAGAGCGTGCTGTTCACGATCGTCTACACCGGCGTGCTCAGCTTCATCCTGCTCAAGCTCGTGTCGCTGCTGACCGGCGGCCTGCGCGTGAGCGAGGAAGCCGAGACCGAGGGTCTGGACATCAGCCAGCACAACGAACGCGGCTACATCCTGTCGTAAGGCAGGCACTGCTTCTCCGGTGGGTTGGGGCGGACGCGATGTCCGCCCCTTTTCTTTGCGTCGCGCTTCGACTTTTTCCGGTTACGGTCCTACACTCGCGCCCGAGTCGAAAGGAGTGCAGCGGGTCATGAAAATGCTGATTGCGATCATCAAGCCGTTCAAGCTCGATGCCGTGCGTGAGGCATTGGCGGATATCGGCGTCCAGGGCATGACGGTGACCGAGGTGCGCGGCTTCGGCCGGCAGAAGGGCCACACCGAGCTGTACCGCGGCGCCGAGTACACCGTCGACCTGCTGCCCAAGATCAAGCTCGAAGTGGCGCTGGCGCCGGAGATGGTCGACAAGGCCGTGGACGCAATCCTCAAGGTCGCCAAGACCGGCCAGATCGGCGATGGCAAGATCTTCATCTACGATCTCGAGCAGACCGTGCGCATCCGCACCGGCGAGTCCGGCGTCGAAGCCGTCTGACGCCGTCTCGGGACGCTGCAGGC
>JBFHQK010000088.1:0-10094 GCA_041592255.1 Fontimonas sp. | reverse complement strand
CATCGCGCGTCGCGGCCGCTCGGCTCCGTTGACGTACGCATAACCATAGCGACCGCGATCGCAGAGGAAATAGCCGTTGAGCGCGCCGTGGTAGCGGTTCTCGATGCGCTTGAGGGTGTTGTAGCGCTCGCCGGGCAGCGTGTTGCAGCCGACCGCGCAGTGATGGCAGATGCTCGGCGCCTGCTGCAGATCCCACTTGCGGGTGTAGGCCTCGCCGTAGGTCTTGTCGGTGAACACGCCGGTGGGGCAGACCTCGACGAGATTGCCGGAGAACGGACTCTCCAGCGTGCCGTCGGCGGCACGGCCGAAGTAGACGTGGTGATGCGCGCCGAAGACGTTGAGGTCGTCGCCGCCGGCATACTCGCGATAGAAGCGCACGCAGCGGTAGCAGGCGATACAGCGGTTCATTTCGTGACTGACGAACGGGCCCAGATCCTGGTTGACATGGGTCCGCTTGGCGTACCGATACCGCCGGTCGGCGTGCCCGGCCATCACCGTCATGTCCTGCAGATGGCACTGCCCGCCCTCCTCGCAGACCGGACAGTCATGCGGGTGGTTGGTCATCAGCAGTTCGATCACCGCCTTGCGCATCTCCACCGCATCCGCATGCTCGATGGCCGCGCGCGTCTTGTCCGCGCACGGCGTCATGCACGCCATCACCACGCGGCCCTGGGTATCGTGCTCGTCGCGGAACTGGGTCACCGCGCACTGGCGGCAGGCGCCGACGCTGCCCAGCGCCGGATGCCAGCAGAAATAGGGCAGGTCCAGCCCCTGCTCGAGCGCGACTTCGAGCAGGTTGCGCGCCGGATCGACGAGATACCGCTTGCCGTCGATTTCGATCGACACCCTGCGCCCGCTCCCCGGGGTGGCGTCGCCGGCGCTCATGCGCGCGGCTCCGCCGACACCGCGCCGCGCGCCGCGGCGCGCTCGAAGTCGGCGCGGAAATGCCGAAGTGCGCTCTGCAGCGGCTCCATCGCGCCGGGCGCATGCGCGCAGAAGGTGCGACCCGGGCCCAGCAGCCGCGTCTGCTGGCGCAGCAGCTCCAGATCGGCAGGCCGGCCCTGACCGGCGACCAGACCGGCGAGGATCTTCTCGGTCCACGGCAGTCCGTCCCGGCACGGCGTGCACCAGCCGCAGGACTCGCGCGCGAAGAACATCTCCAGGTTGCGCACCATCGCGACCACGTCGGTCTGATCGTCGAGCACGATCATGGTGCCGGTGCCCAGGCGCGATCCGGCCTTGGCGATCGAGTCGAAGTCCATCGGCACATCGAGGTGCTCGGCGGTGAGGAAATCGGTGCTCGCACCGCCGGGCAGGAAGCCCCTGAGCGTCAGCCCGGCGCGCATGCCGCCGGCGTGGCCTTCGAGGATCTCGCGCACGGTCGTGCCCATCGGCAGCTCCCAGGCGCCGGGGTGGCGCAGCCTGCCTGAGGCGCCATAGATCTTGGTGCCGCCGTCCTTGCTGGCGGACAAGCCACGGAACCAGTCGGCACCGTAGTGCACGATGTGCGGAACATTGCACAGCGTCTCGATGTTGTTGACGACGGTGGGCTTGCCGAACAGGCCCGCCGTGGCCGGAAACGGCGGCTTGGCGCGCGGGATCGCGCGCTTGCCTTCGAGCGAGCTGATCAGCGCGGTTTCCTCGCCGCAGATGTAGCGGCCGGCACTGGTGTGCAGATACAGCTCGAAGTCGAACCCCGAGCCGAGAATGTTGCGGCCGAGCAGGTTGCGCGCATGGCATTCCTGCATCGCCTTGCGCAGCGCCTGCGCCGCCTCGACATATTCGGCGCGCAGAAACACGTAGCCGACCGAGGCGCCGATCGCATAGCCGCCGATGGTGATGCCTTCGATGAACTGCAGCGGATCGCCTTCGAGCAGCAGGCGGTCCTTGAACGTGCCCGGCTCCATCTCGTCGCCGTTGGCGACGATGTATTTCTGCCCCGGGCGCGCGCTCTCGCCCATCGGCACCAGCCCCCACTTCACGCCGGTCGGAAACCCGGCGCCGCCGCGACCGCGCAGCCCCGCACCCTTGACCAGGCCGGTGACGTCCTGCGGCCCCATCTTCAGCGCCGCGCGCAGTCCCTGATAGCCGCCGTGGCGCTCGTAGTCGGCCAGGCCGTAAGGCGGATGCTCCGGCCGGATGCGGTCGGTCAGCGGCTTGTCCGGCGGCACCGTGCGCGCGGTCACGGGTAACGCTCCAGGATGGCGTCGAGACGCGCCGCATCGACCGACTCCAGGTCGCGGTGCGTGTCGGCGCCGATCAGCATCGCCGGCGCGCGGTCGCAGGTGCCCAGGCAGCAGATCGGCAACAGCGTGAAGCGGCCGTCGCGCGTGGTCTGGCCGTAGCCGATGCCCAGCCGCTGCTGCAGCAGCTCGCTCAGGCGCGGCTGGCCGAGGATCCAGCACGACACCGAGTCGCAGACATGAATCACATGGCGTCCCACCGGCCGGCGGTAGATCAGGTTGTAGAAGGTGGCGACCGCGTCGACTTCCGCCGTCGTCGCGCCGAGCTTGGCGGCGATGTCGGCGACCGCCTCGTCGCTGACCCAGCCGCGATGCTTCTGCACCACTTTCAGCGCCTCGATGGTGGCGGCAGCGGGCTGCTCGTAGTGCGCCAGCTCCTGATCGATTGCCTGATGTTCTTCGGCGCTGAGCATGACTAGCGGTCCACGTCGGCCATGACGAAATCGATGCTGGCGATGATCGCGATCAGGTCCGGCACCATCAGGCCGCGCGCGAGGTACGGGATCATCTGCAGATGCGCGAAGCTGGGCGTGCGGATGCGCGTGCGGTAGCTCATCGTGCCGCCGTCGGACACCAGGTAGTAGCTGTTGAGGCCCTTGGTCGCCTCCACCGTCATCGTGCATTCGCCGGCCGGGATCACCGGCCCCCAGGAGACGTTGAGGAAGTGGTGGATCAGGGTCTCGATGTCCTGCATCGTGCGATCCTTGAGCGGCGGCGTCGTCAGCGGATGACGCGCCTTGTAGTCGCCGGCCGGCATGTGGTTCAGGCACTGCTCGATGATGCGCAGCGACTGGCGGATCTCCTCGACGCGCACCACGCAGCGGTCGTAGACGTCGCCGTTGTGGCCGGTCGGCACCTCGAAGTCGAACTGCTCGTAGCCGGAGTACGGCCGCGCCTTGCGGTAGTCCCAGGCGTAGCCGGTGGCGCGCAGGCCCGGCCCGGTGACGCCCCACTCGATCGCCTCGGCGGTGTTGTACTGGCCAATGCCGATGCTGCGGCGCTTCAGAATTGTGTTGCGCAGCGCCATCTTCTCGTAGTCCTTCAGGCGCCGGGGCATCCAGTCGAGGAACTCGCGCACCAGCCGCTCCCAGCCCTGCGGCAGATCGGCGGCGACGCCGCCGATGCGGAACCACGCCGGGTGCATGCGAAACCCGGTGATCGCCTCGATGACGTCGTAGGCTTTCTGGCGGTCGACGAACATGTAGAACACCGGGCTCATACTGCCGACGTCCTGCGCGTAGGTGCCGTAGAACAGCAGGTGCGAGGTGATGCGGAAGAACTCCGACAGCATCACGCGGATCACCTGCGCGCGCTCCGGCACCTGAATGCCGGCCATGCGCTCCACCGCCATCAGATACGGCAGGTTGTTCATCACCCCGCCGAGATAGTCGATGCGGTCGGTGTAGGGGATGTAGCTGTGCCAGGACTGACGCTCGCCCATCTTCTCGGCGCCGCGATGGTGGTAGCCGATGTCCGGTACCGCCTGCACCACTTCCTCGCCGTCGAGCTGCAGCATGATGCGGAACACGCCGTGCACACTCGGATGGTTCGGCCCCAGATTGAGAACCATGTACTCGTGGTCCTCATCGGCAACCTTCATGCCCCATTCCTCGGGCCTGATCTGCAGTGCCTCCTGCTCGCGATCCACGCGCGCCTGATCCATCACCAGGCGCTCGGCTTCGGTGGCGCGCGCGTAATGGTCCTTGCGCAGCGGATGCCCGTCCCAGGTGCGCGGCATCATGATCCGCACCAGGTGCGGGTGACCGTCGAAGCGAATGCCGAACAGATCCCAGACCTCGCGTTCGTACCAGTTGGCGTTGAGCCACATCCCGGCCAGCGAGGGCAGGCTCGGGGACTCGCCGGTGAGCGCGACCTTGATGCGCACATCGGCGTTGCGCTCGAACGAGGTCAGGTGATAGACGACAGTGAAATCCGCTGGCGGCAGGCCGCAGCGCTGCTGGCGCAGGCGTTCGTCGACCGCGGTCAGGTCATACAGCATCCGGAAAGGCTGCCTGAGCTCGTGCTTGAGCAGCTTCATCACCGCCAGCAGGCGTGCCGCTGGCACCCACATCGTCGGGATGCCATCGGCGGTGGCCTGCTCGACCAGACCCTGCCCCGGAAAACGTGCATACAGCTCACCGATCACCCCGGTCGGCCGCGCTTCCGGGAAGACTGCGCTCATACCTGATCCGGCGTCCGCAGGTCGGTGGCGGCCATGCGCTCGGCATGCCGGGCGTCGCGCATCGACAGCTTCGGGACCTGCGTCACCCCCTGCGGGCCGATCACCCACGACAGCGGCCGCCGTTCCTGCTGGATCGACTGCTGCAGCAGGATCAGCGCCTGCAGGAAGGCCTCGGGGCGCGGCGGGCAGCCGGAGATGTAGACGTCGACCGGCAGGATCTTGTCGACGCCCTGAACCACCGAGTAGATGTCGTACATCCCGCCCGAGTTGGCGCAGGAGCCCATCGAGATCACCCACTTGGGTTCCAGCATCTGCTCGTAGAGGCGCTTGATCACCGGCGCCATCTTCAGAAACGGCGTGCCGGAGATGACGATGACGTCGGACTGGCGCGGCGTGGCGCGGATCACCTCGGAGCCGAAGCGCGCCAGGTCGTGCGGGCTGGTGAACGCGGTGGCCATCTCGACGTAGCAGCACGACAGGCCGAAGTTGAACGGCCACAGCGAGTGCTTGCGTCCCCAGTTGACCGCGTAGTGCGCCATCTGCTCGAGACGGCCGAGGAACACGCTGCGGTGCACCTGCTCGTCGATCGACGGCGCGCCACCGTCTCCGTCCATGCGCTTGAGGCTGTATTCCATCGGCACTCAGTACCGGCGATCCGCGGACCGCTGCGTGCGCGGCGCCCATTCGAATGCGCCAGTGCGCCACAGGTAGACCAGCGCCGCGAGCAGAATGCCGAGAAAGACCATGATCTCGACATAGCCGGCCCAGCCGGCCTCACGTGCGGCGACGCCCCAGGCGAGGACGTAGACCGCCTCGAGATCGAAGATCACGAAGAACATCGCGACGAGGTAGAACTTCGCCGACATCCGGTAGCGCGCGCCGCCGGTGGAGACGATGCCGGATTCGTAGGGCTCGGCACCGGCGCGGGACAACGCGGTCCGCTGCCCCAGGACCCAGGCCAGCCCCAGCATCCCCGCGCACAGCGCAACGACCAGTGCCGCGTACAGCGCCAGCCTGCCAATCTCCATCGGCGTGCTCCTCGCTGATGACGAACGACGGAACCGCGCGCATCGTGTTCCGCGCGACTATCAAAACCTCTGGCACGGGTGCGCGTCAAATGCGCGGCGGCGCGCGCGGCATTCGTTGACGCTGTGCACGCATTGGGTAACCATGCCCTTCGCCATTCCGAACCGCCTACCACGCGACACATGACACCGTTCTTGGGTCTGTCTGTGATGCTCGCTGCGTTCTGGCTGCTTCTCTCAGGGCACTATGCGCCGCTGTTTCTTGCACTGGGCGCCGCTTCCGTGCTGCTGGTGACGTGGCTGGCGTGGCGCATGGAGATCGTTGACGACGAGGGCCGGCCGCTGGATCTGAGCCTGCGTGCGCCGCGCTACTGGGCGTGGCTGTCGCTGCAGATCCTGCGCTCGGCACTGCTGGTCAGTCGGCGCATCTGGAGCGCCGCTCCGGTGCAACCGGGCCTGACCCGCACTTCGGTGGTGGGCATGACCGACGTCGAGCGCGTGACCTACGCCAATTCGATCACGCTCACGCCCGGCACGCTGGCGGTGTCGGTCGAGGACGAGCACATCGAGGTGCACGCGCTGGATCCGGCGTCCTTCGAGGAATTGCGGCACGGCGAGATGGCGCGGCGCGTGCGCCGGATGGATCCGCACTGATGCTGCTCGCCGCGACGCTGGGCCTGCTGGTGGCGATGCTGCTGGCACTCGCACGGGCGCTGATGGGGCCGTCGCTGTACGACCGCATCCTCGCCGTCAACAGCTTCGGCACCAAGACCGTGCTGGTCATCGCCGTCATCGGCTGTTTGACCGGCCGCCCCGATGTTCTCGACATCGCGCTGACCTATGCGCTGATCAACTTCATCGGCACGGTCGCGGTGCTGAAGCTGAGCCACTACGGCGAGTTCGGCGCATCGAGCCGCCGCAGCGGGGGCGACCTGTGACGCTGCTGCACCTGGCCTCCGACCTGCTGCTGGGCGCCGGCGTGCTGCTGGTGCTGACCGGTGCAGTCGGCCTGCACCGCCTGCCCGAATTCTTCACGCGCACCCACGCCGCCAGCATCACCGACAGCGCCGGCGCCGGCCTGATGCTGGCCGGCATGCTGCTGCGCGTCGAGGACGGCGGCACCGCCGTGCGCCTGCTGCTGATCCTGCTGTTCCTGCTGTTCACCAGCCCGACCGCCAGCCACGCGCTGGCACAGGCGGCGCTGCAGGACGGCATGACGCCGCTGTCCGGCGCGCGCGAACGCGCCCGATGAGCACGCTGCTGATCGACATCGCGCTGTTCACGATCCTCACGGTGATCGGCCTGGCGATCGCGCGCATCCGCCAGCTGTTCGCGGTAGCGATGCTCTCCGGACTCTTCAGCCTGACCTGCGCCTGCATCTTCGTGCTGCAGGACGCGGTCGACGTCGCCTTCACCGAGGCCGCGGTCGGTGCCGGCATGACCACGGTGCTGTTTCTGGGCGCACTGGCGCTGACCCGCTCACGCGAGGAGTCGACGCCGCGCAGCCGCAGCCTGCCGGCGATGCTCGCCGCGCTGGCCACCGGCGCCTTGCTGATTTACGCCAGCCTCGATCTGCCCGGGTTCGCCGCCGCCGACGCGCCCGTGCATCGCCACCCGCTGACGGCGCGCTATCTGCAGGACTCCCCCAGCGAGATCGGCATCCCCAACGTCGTCACCTCGGTGCTGGCCAGCTACCGCGGCTACGACACCTTCGGCGAAGTCGTGGTCGTGTTCACCGCCGGCATTGCGGTGCTGATGCTGCTCGGCCGCGGTGCGGCAACGTCGGTGTCTGCGCCCGCGCGCGTGCAGCCGCTGCACCAGCAGAACCGGGTGCTGCGCGTGGTCGCCAAGCTGCTGATCCCGTTCATCCTGCTGTTCGCGCTCTACGTGCAGTTCCATGGCGATTACGGCCCCGGCGGCGGCTTCCAGGCCGGCGTGATCTTCGCTTCGGGCCTGATCCTCTACGCGCTGGTGTTCGGCCTCGACGCCGCGCGCGCGGTGGCGCCGCTGGCGGTGCTGCGCGGGCTGGCGTCGCTGGGCGTGCTGCTCTATGGCGGCGTCGGTGTCGCCACGCTGCTGCTGGGCGGGGCCTTTCTCGAGTACGGCCGGCTCGGCGGCGGCGATGCGCTGGCCGGACAGCATCTGGGCATTCTGCTGGTCGAACTGGGCGTGGGCATCTGCGTGACCGCGGCGATGATCCTGCTGTTCTTCAGCTTCGCCGGCCGCGGCGCGGGCAGGCCCGGGAAGACTGACGAATGATCGTCACGCACTACAACTACTGGATCGCGATGGTGCTGATGATGATCGGCCTGTACGTCGTCATGAGCCACGCCAATCTGGTGAAGAAGCTGATCGGCCTGAACGTGTTCCAGGTGGCGGTGTTCCTGCTCTACATCAGCCTGGGCAAGATCGAGAACGGGACCGCGCCGATTCTCGATGCGGCGTTCACGACGTACTCGCACCCGCTGCCGCATGTGCTGATCCTGACCGCGATCGTCGTCGGCGTGGCCACGACCGCGGTCGGGCTGGCGCTGGCGGTGCGCATCCACGAGGCTTACGGCACCATCAGCGAGGACGAAGCGCTGCAGCGCGATCAGCAGGAGCGCGACGCCGCATGATCGCCCATCTGCCGGTGCTGCAGGTCGTCATGCCCCTGCTGGCCGCACCGCTGTGCGTGCTCGTGCGCCGGCCGACAGCCGCCTGGGCGGTGTTCCTGGCCGCCGCCACGCTGTGCTTCGGCTGCGCGCTGGCACTGTGGGCACAGGTGCAGGCCGGCGGCACGCTCCGCTACGCGATCGGCAACTGGCCGGCGCCGTTTGGCATCGAATACGTGGTCGATGCGGCGAACGTGCCGCTGCTGGTGCTGGTCAGCCTGCTCGGCCTGGCCACCGCGCTGTTCGCGCGACGCAGCGTCCAGGACGAGATCGAGCCGGCGCGCAGCTACCTGTACTACGCCTGCCTGTGCCTGTACCTGAGCGGCCTGCTCGGCATCGCCATCACCGGCGATGCGTTCAATGTCTTCGTGTTCCTCGAGATCTCGTCGCTGTCGGCGTACGCGCTGATCGCGCTCGGACGCCGCCGCCAGGCGCTGCTCGCGGCGTTCCGCTATCTGGTCATGGGCACCGTCGGCGGCACCTTCCTGCTGATCGGCATCGGCCTGATGTATGCGCTGACCGGCACGCTCAACATGGCCGACCTCGCCGAGCGCATTCCGGCGCTGTACGGCAACCGCGCGCTGTCCGCCGCGCTGGGCTTCATCGCCGTCGGCCTCGCGATCAAGGCCGCAGTGTTTCCGCTGCACGCCTGGCAACCCGACGCCTATTCCGAGGCGCCGTCGGCGGCGAGCCTGCTGCTGGCCGGCGCCGGCGCCAAGGTCGCGATCTACGCCTTCCTGCGCTACGCCTTCGGCGTGTTCGGCGCCGAGCTGGTCAGCGAGCGTCTGCCGCTGGCGCAGATCGCGCTGCTGGCCGGGATTGCCGCGATGCTGATCGGCTCGGCCGTGGCCTGCTTCCAGACCGACCTCAAGCGCCTGCTCGCCTGGTCGAGCATCGGCCAGGTCGGCTACATCGTCACCGGCCTGGGGTTGGCGACGCGGCAGGGACTGGCGGCGGCGTACCTGCATCTGGTCAACCATGGGCTGATCAAGGCCGGCCTGTTCGCCGCCGCCGGCATCGTCCTGCTGCGGCTGGGCAGCGTGCGGCTGGACGCGCTCGCCGGACTGGCGCAGCGCATGCCCTGGACCTTCGCCGCGATCCTGATCGGCGGGCTGAGCCTGATCGGCGTGCCGCTGTCGGCCGGCTTCGTCAGCAAGTGGGCGCTGGCGCAGGCGCTGGTCGCCGGGCAGCACTGGTGGATGCTGGCCGCGATGCTGGCCAGTTCGCTGCTGGCGCTGGTCTACGTCGGTCGCGTCGTCGAAGTGATGTGGTTCCGCACGCCGCCGGCGGCGGCGCCGGCCGAACTGACCTCGGTCGGCATGCCGCTCACCGCCTGGGCGCTGGTGCTGCTGACGCTGGCACTGGGCATCGACGGCAGCGGCCTCGCCCGCCTGGCCGACGCCGCCGCGGCAACGCTGCTCGGGGCCGGTCGGTGAGCGATGCCGTGCTGGCGGCGATCGTGGCCCTGCCGCTCGCGGGCGCCGGCGCGATCGGGCTGCTGCGGCACTGGCCGGTGGCGCGCGACAGCGCGACCCTGATCACCGGCGGCGCGCTGGCGGCGCTGGTGCTGAGCCTGTGGCAGTCGCCCCAGGCCAGCCTGCATTACGCGCTGTGGACCTGGCTGCCGGGTCTGTCGTTTGCGTTCGAGCTCGAACCGCTGGGCCTGCTGTTTGCGACCGTCGCCGCCTGCCTGTGGCCGCTGACCTCGCTGTATTCGATCGGCTACCTGCGCGCCGCCGAAGAGCAGAACCAGACGCGGTTCTATGTCTGCTTTGCGATCGCCATCGCCGCGGCGATGGGGGTGGCGCTGGCCGCCAACGGCCTGACCCTGTTCGTCTGCTATGAAGTCCTGACGCTGTCGACCTGGCCGCTGGTCGCGCACAAGGGCACGGCGGAGGCGCGCCGCGGCGCGCGCGTGTATCTGCTCGTGCTGCTGACGACATCGATCGGCCTGCTGCTGCCGGCACTGGTGTGGACCTACGCGCTCACT
>JBFHQK010000087.1:0-10132 GCA_041592255.1 Fontimonas sp. | reverse complement strand
CATGATCATCGCGCCGCGCTGGTCGTTGGTGACCAGGCGGCCGATCACCTGCGCCTTGGCGACGTTGGAGCGCACCTTGGTCAGGACTTCCGGCGTCGGCTGGTAGTCGGGCGGAATCACGGTGGCGCCGGCGAGCCCGCCCTCGACGTTCTCGACGTAGTTGACGTTGGGGGTGAACAGCGACATCACGCGGGCGCGATCGACGCCCGGAGTGAAGAACACGTCATCGGTGGCCTGCTGCAGCCGGCTCATGAAGCGCTCGTTGTAGATGTCGCCGTCTTCCTGGATCAGCGCGAACAGCACGGTGTTGGCGCCACCGAAGTCGCGGTAGTACTCGCGGAACTTCTGCATGTACGGATGATTCAGCGGTACCGACTTCAGCCAGCCCGCATCCGGCTCCAGGCGCGCGGTCTGCACCAGGAACAGCGCGCTCAGGGCGAGCAGGATCGCGTGCGTGATGTGGCGCTTGCCGTAGATGATCGGTTCGACCACACGCAGGATGCGGTCGGTGATCGGTCCGCTGATCGCGGCTCCAGCCATGCTGCTGTCTCCTCCAGAAGTCTCTTATCGCGCCAGCGGCAGCCGCTGCACGCCGGCCGTGCCGACAACGATCAGATCGCCATCGACGGCCACGCCCGCATTCATGTTGTTGTCCGGCATCAGCGGCAGACGGTGCAGGCGCGCGCCGGTGAAGTCGGCCTGCATCACATGGCCGTTCATGCCGAACAGCAGCACGCGGCCGTCCGCGCCGACACTGCCGCCGAACAGGCTTTCGAACGCGTCGTTGTGCAGCTGGACCCAGCCCGGCACGCGGCTGACCGGGTCGCGGTCGGCAGTGGCCAGATCAGGATCCAGTTCGGCATCGCGCATCGCCTGCAGCGCCTGTGCGCTCAGTACCTCGGCCGCCGCAAGATCCGACGCATAGAAGGCGTTGCCGCGCAGGCCGAAGATCACGGCGCCACGCGCGCCGATCGGCAGCGCGCCGAAAAACGAGCCGCTGTACGGCGAACGCAGGCGTTGCCAGCTGGCGCCGCGGTCGGTCGAACGCGCAAGAAAGCCGCGCTCGCCGGCCAGCAGCAGGCTGCCGTCGCCGATCGGGACCAGCTGGTACAGGTTGGGCTGATCCTCCAGCGCCGCGCTCTCGACCGCCTGCCAGTGGCGGCCGCCGTCATCGGTGGCCAGCAGGGCGCCGTTGGCGCCCGCGAGCAGGCCCTGCTGTGCGTCGAAGAAGTGCAGGTCGAAGTAGGGCTTGGCCCAGTCGGGGTCGAACCGCAGCAGCGTCCAGCTCTGTCCGCCGTCTCGGGTCGCCAGCACGGTGCCGTCGTAGCCGACCGCCCAGCCCTGTCGCGCATCGAGAAAATGCGCGCGCGTCAGCGTCGCGTCCACCGGCACCGCGACCTGCTGCCAGTCGCGGCCGTCGGACGATCGCAGGATGTTGCCGCGCTGGCCGACGATTACCCAGTGGTCGCCGGCCCGGGCGATATCGAGCAGCAGCGACGAGGCCGCGCGCGGCGCGATCACTGCCGGACGCGGCGCCTGGCGCGAGGCGTCGAGATCCTGAGCGCTTGCGGGCGCTGCGCTGAGCAGCAGCGCAGCGCCGGCCATCGCGCCCAGCAGGTGCGGGCAATGCATCAGTACTCCCTCCGGTGCGCGCCGGTCATGGTGCGTGGCCCTGTGTTGCGCGCCGCCATCTAGCGGCTCTGCGCCTTGCGCGCGAGCCCGTTGGGGGCGAAATCCTTCTCGTCGAAGCCGATCTTGAAGTCGCTGATGCGGTCCTCGTTCTGCAGCGCGGTGACGAAGTAGCGCCCGCTCTGCAGGTCGTAGATGATTTCCGGGATCGCGGTCACGGTCGGCACGAACGGCACCGTCACCAGCTGGCCCTCCTGGACCTTCCACAGCTGGTCGCGGTTGTCGTAGCAGTCGACCACGGCGACTGCCCAGCTGTCCTCGTCGACATAGAAGCGGCGCTTCTTGAACTGGTGACGCAGGCCCTGGCGCAGGGTGGCATCGACGATCCAGACGCGGTGCAGTTCGTAGCGCGCCAGATTCTGGTTGATGTGGCCGGGGCGGATGATGTCCTTGTACTTCACCAGCGGCGCATTGATCAGGAACGAGTTGTACGGGATGTACATCTCCTTCTTGCCGACCAGCTTCCAGTCGTAGCGGTCGAGCGCGCCGTTGAACAGGTCGACCTGGTCGTTGAACTGCTCGCCATCGGTGCCGATGTAGGGATTGTCGTAGCCGACATCGGGGGCGCGGTTGACGCGGCCCAGGCCGGGGTTATAGATCCACGCATCGCGGCCGCTGCCGCCGGCGCCGGACGTCTCGTGCACCAGAATCAGCTGGCCGGCGACGCGCGGCGGCGACAGCACTTCCGAGAGGTAGTACAGCAGGACCTTGGTTCCGGGATTGGCTTCGCTCAAGTTCGCGTACTTGAACTTCACATCCTCGACCAGCTTGGAGATCTTGAAGCTGCCGTCCAGCTTGACGATCGCCTGGTTGTTGAAGCGCCGCACCGCCGAGCCGCGGAAGCGCATCTTGTGGTTCCACAGCACTTCGGCACCGCTCTTGGGCAGCGGGAACGGAAAGCCCAGCACCGCGCCGCTGACCTCATCGGTCCCCTTGAGCTCCGCTGTGGCCGCATTCTTGATCGTGGCCTGCTCGATCTCCGGCGGGAAGTAGGCGGTGCGCAGCGAGGGGTAGACGACCATGCGGTAGCCCGGATACTTGGCGAACATCGCCTTGTGCCCATCGGTCAGCAGGTCCGCATACTTCGCCAGGTTGTCCCTGGTGATGATGAACTGCGGTGCTTCGTGCGCGCCGCCGCCACCGATCTGCTCGCGCTGTTTCTGCGCCAATGCGGCGGCCTCGGGCGGCAGCTTGGCGATCAGCGCGTCGAGCTGTTTGGAAATCGTCGGGTAGTCCTCGACCGAGAAACCGTCGAGATACTTCAGCAGCGCATCAAAATCCGCCGGATGCTTGCTGCGCGCGGTCTCGAAGTGCTGGCGCACCTGTTCGAGGCTGGCGGGCGTCTGGCTGCGGACGGTGGCGTCGAAATAGCGGCCGCCGATCCACTCCGGGATGCTGCCGTCGGCGTTGCCGGCGCGCGTTGCGCCCACCGCGGTCAGCTCCTTGCCCAGCCGCGCGGCCTCATCCGCGCCGGCCTTGCCGTGGGCCGCGGGCATGATGACCAGCCCGGCGGCGACCAGCAGCGTTGCCCATCCTCTTGCCTTCTGCATGTGCCACTCCTGATATTTACAAACCCATGCTGCGGATCGGCATGGACCGAGGTGTTCGCGGCGCGACCGGCACTGGTGCGGCAGGTGCCGGTATCGGGCGCGCTAGAACGTGTAGGAAACCGCGAAGCCGGCAAAGTCCTTGTCGCGGTAACCGTTGACGGTGCCGCCGCCGGACCAGCCCTGGTAGAACAGCTGCGCGCCGAGCGCGTTGGTGATCTCGATGTCGGTGCTGACCTGCCACAGCTTCGTGCCTTCGATGAAGTTCTGCGACGGGGCGATGGCGGTGCCGTACACGTCATGCGACCACACCAGCTGCGGCTTGAACGTCCAGCCGAACAGCAGCTGGTTGTATTCCATGCGCATGATCAGGCGGTAACCGGTGGCAAAGCGGTCGGCGAAGCCGCTGGTCTGCTGTTTCGGGTTGAGGCGCTGGGTCGGCTTGGTGATCGCGGGATCCGCGTCGGCGGGGTCGCCGCTGCCGTCGGCGCCGGGGCTGGCGTGGGTGTTGTGGTAGTCGCCGCCCTCCAGCTGCAGCGCGCTGCGCGCAGGCATGTCGAGCACCCAGGTGAAACCGGTTTCAGCGAGCAGCTGCACCTGGTCGGCGCCGAGCGGGTTTTCGCTGCTGCCCAGCACGCGGATGCCGACCAGATCGACCTGCAGCACCTGCAGGCGCTCGAAGCCGCGGATCAGCTGATTGGGCTGCACCTGGTCCCAGCCGCGATAGGCCGCCAGGTAACTCGGTACGGCGCGGTCACGCGGCGGCAGTGCGAATTCGTCCGGCGCATTCGCGGCGATCTGCGTCAGCAAATCGACCGTGCGCGGCGAACTCAGCACGGCCGCAGTGGTCGCCGGATCGAGCCCGGCCGCGATCAGGCCTTGCGGCGTGAGCTGGCCGAGCGTGCCCTGGCCGAGAATGATCTCGTTCTTGGGCAGCGCCGGCTGCAGCGCGGTGAACACGACGTCGGTGACCTGCACCTGCGCCGGCAGGTTCGGGCGATACGAGGCTTCACCGGCGAGCGACCACTTGCCGAGCGTGGTGTTGAAGCTGATGCCGACCATCTGGATGTCCTCGGGGTAGTCGAGGAAGATCCGCGCACTGTCGATGGGCGCCGGTTCGAGCCCGTCGGGGGTCAGTTTCATGCCGCGGCAGTCGACCACTGCCTGCAGCACGTCGGTGGTGCTGTCCTGGATGCAGGTCGCGTCGGTCGCGTACATGCTCAGGTAGGGCAGGCGACTGTGATAGTTCAGCGCATAGAAGCTCAGTTCGGTGCTGATGTCGGCCAGGTACCACGTCAGCTTGGCGCCGAATTGTCCCGAGTCGCGCGGCTCGCCTTCGTGCTGCGCCACCGGGACCGTCACCGAAGTTTCGGAAATATCGACGCCGATCCCCGGCAGCCGCGCCCGGCGCTCGGGGTCCTCGTGGAACTGGCCCAGCGTCAGCATCGCGTAGTCCTGGCCGAACACATCGTAGGGCGCGAAGAAACTGCCGCCATGAGGCACCACGACCCCGTCCCAGCCCAGCATGTAGACGAGGTCGATGGACGCGGTGTCGCTGAGCGAAGTCGACAGCACCGCGGCCGGCGTGGTGCGGAACACGGCCGCGATCTGGGTGCCTGGCTGGTACAGGTAGCGCGCATCCGGCGCGTTGATCTCGCTGAGGCTGTTGAGTGCGATCAGCATCGACTCGCCCCAGCGGATGTGCTGGTAGCCGACCGCGGCGGCGACCTCATGGTCGAAGACATCGAACAGGCCGCTGACCAGCAGGTTGCCGATCGTGTAATCGAAGCCGACGTTGTCGCGTACCTCGGCGTCGCGCGGCGTGCGCCGGGGCTGGTAGCGCGTGTCCGGGTGATACTCGTCGAAGTCGTAGTTCACCGGATCGAAAAACACGGTGCCGCCGGCCTTGAAGGTCCACTCGTTCCAGGCCAGCGACAACTCGCTGCTGAGCTTGGACATCGCGGCGACGATGTCCCCCCGGTCGTAATTGAGATTGCCGTCGTCCTTGTTGAGCGCGGAGTAGGCGCCCGGTGCGCTGAGCAGACGCTGGTTGGGGCCGGGATCGCCGTTGAACGACAGGCAGGCATCGTCGACGCCGGTGCCGCACAGCGTCGGGTCCAGATTGTTCTTGTCGATCAGGCGCGGATCGCGCGCTTCCACGCGCCAGGAGGCCCCCAGCGACAGCCGCGTTTTCAGGCTGCCGTAGAGCTCGCCATACTCAAGTTCAAAACCCTGCGCGGCCGGCGCCAGCGCCAGCAGGGCAACGAGCGTCTGCGCCCGCGTGCGGACGGAATACCGGTTCTGCATGCCAACTCCCCCAACATCGCGCGCCTGCTTGTTTTCTGTCGGGCGGTCTTTGCCGCCGCGATAGAGATCGTGGCACCCAAGCCGCTCGTGAGCATTGGCACTTTAGCCAGTGGCCTGTTGCGCTGTCATCCGCCGGGTCAAAAAATCGGGCTTACCGCACTGTGGCGGCGGGCTCAGCCGGCGGGAGGGACGCGGTGGCGTTCGCGGTACTGCACCGGGGTCATGCCCGACCAGCGCTTGAACGCGCGGTAGAAGGTGCTGGGTTCGGAGAAGCCGGTCAGATAGACGATGTTGTCGATCGATTCGTCGGTGCGGGTGAGCAGACGCCGAGCCAGCGCGAAGCGGAAATCGGTGACGATCTGGCTGAAGCTGGTGCCGGCACGCGACAGTTCGAAGCGCAGCCGGCGCGGTGCCAGGCCGACCTCGTGCGCCACCTCTTCGAGGTCGCAGGATTCGAGCTCGAGCCGCTGCGACAGCACCTTGCGGATGCGCTCGACCAGGTCGCGGCGATGCAGGTCGGACAGGCGCTTCTGCGCAAGCTCCTCGTGCAACTCCAGCAGATCGGGATCCCAGCGCGGCGAGCGGTAGTCCAGCAGCGCGGGCTCAAACCAGACTTCGCTTTCGCTGCCGCCGAACTCGACCGGGCAGCCGAAGACCCGCTCGTAATCGGCCTGCGGGCTGCGCGCGCTGCAGTGCAGTTTGACCCGCAGCGGCGCGAAGCGGTTTTCGGTTACCGAGCGGGCGAACTGGATCAGTTCATAGACGACGCAGATCTCGGTATGGCGCAGCTGCGGTGCTTCGAGCGAACTGCCGATCACGCACATGCGCGCGCCGTGCTGGTCGTGCACCAGGCGTACGCTCAGTGCGTCGCTGATCAGGCGGATGTACTTGAGCGCGCGCACGATGCCGTCGCCGAAGGTCGGGCTGCTGAACATCAGGTACTCGATCACCTCGCCGCGGAACAGCGGCAGGTGCGGGCACAGGTGCAGGCCGATGTCGGGATCGCCGGTCACGCCCTCGACGATCTGCCAGAACAGTGCCTGCTGCTGATGCGGTGTGCGCAGGTCCTTGAGCGGCAGTTTCTCGGCGTCGTAGCCGAGCCGGCTGTACAAGGTGTTGACGTCGACGCCGGCCTTGACCATTGCCTCGTGCACGACGAGCAGAAACTGTCCGGAATCGCGCATGTCCCTGTTGTGATGTTTGTCTGTGCGGGCGAAGGCCAACCCGCGCTAGTTTGCCGTAACGACCGCCCGGGGTCACGGCGGGCGCATTGGCCCGGTCGGGCCTGGCCGGTAAAGTCACGCCGCCCGCGGCAGCACCCGGGCGCAGCCGCGCCGGCACCCGCGACAAAAAAACCGCGGCTGCGCGATCGTTGCCGTGCGCCCGTTCAGGACGCTGTGGCGTCCGCGCGGCAGAGTCCGCCCCCCACCCGGAGAGTGAAGTGAGATTGTCCGCCGAAAGCCTGATTGTCGTCGGCTGCCTGAGCGTGCTGCTGTCGCTGCTGCTGGCCTGGTGCCTGAGCGCGAGCCGCTACCTGCGGCTGGCCGCAATCCGGCGCGTGTTCCGCAGCGAAGGCTATCTGCTCAAGGCCCACATCGACTTTCTGATGATGGCCGGCCTGCTGTTTGCCACCTTCCTGTTGCTCAAGCACTTCGCGCTCGCACTGCCGCAATCGGTGCTGGCCGGGCTGTGTGCCGGTTCGTTGCTCAATCCGCTCGGCTTCCTGGCGCTGGCCTTCAAGCCCGACTTGCCGCAGAAGCCCACCAGCGCGTTTGGCGCGCTGATGTCCGGCAGTTTCGTCCTGACGACGCTGGGCTATGGGGGCGCGGCCTGGCTGATCGGTCGCGCGGCGCTGGCGGCGGGGTGACGGCGCCCGCTCAGAAGACCCGCGGCGGATGCCGCCGCCACTGGGGACTCAGGGCGGCAGCGGATGCGTGCCGCAGGCCCAGGCAATGGCGTCTTCGAGGCGGTCGCTGCCCCAGAACAGCTCCGCACCGACGCGCAGGCTGGGCGCGCCGAAGATGCCATGGGCAGCGGCCTGCTCGGTCTGCGCGCGCAGCCGGTCCTTGAGCGGCTGCGCCTGCGCCGTGCCGATGCGTTCGGCGGCCGGCTGGCCGCAGCGCTGCAGGCAGTCGGCGACGATGGCGGGATCGCCAATGTCGAGATCGTCGGCAAAGCTCGCCTGGTACAGCGCGCGCACGAACGCCGGCACCCAGGGCTCGTCCTGGAACGCGCAGGCGATGCGCGCGCCCAGCACGCTGGTGCGTGGAAACACGGATGGCTGGCGAAATGCGATGCCGTGTTTGGCGCACAGGCGTGCGACATCGCGCCACATGTAGCGACCCTTGAGCGGGTTGTCGACAAACGGCGAGCGGTCGTAGCCCTGCGCCCGAAACAGCGGGCCGAGCAGGAATGGGCGCCACAAGACGCGCACGCCGGCGCGCTGCGCGGCTGCGTCGATGCGCAGCGCGGCAGGGTAGGAGTAGCTGCTGGCGAACTCGAACCAGAACTCGATGGAGTGCGGCATGCCGGGGGAGCGGGGTCGGTGCACGGGCGCCAAGCCTAGCGTGTTGCGCACGCTCGCGGCGCCGTCGGTCGCCGCATCCGGGTTACCGCGCAGCCGCGCCGGCGCTTCCGCGCGGCCAATGTCGCCTGGCGTCGACTCGGCGAGACTGGCGGTTGATTCCTCTCCACATTCCCCGAGATCTGTCATGCCGGCCTACAAAGCTCCCCTGCGCGACATCCGCTTCCTGCTCAATGAAGTGTTCGATTTCCCGAAGCACTATGCCGCGCTGTCCAACGGCAAGGACGCGGACCCCGAGACCGTCGGGGCGATTCTCGAGGAATGTGCGAAGTTCTGCGAAGAGGTGCTGTCGCCGCTGAACCTGTCCGGCGACGAGGAAGGCTGCCATTTGTCCGGTGGCAACGTGACCACGCCCAAGGGCTTCAAGGACGCCTATGAGCAGTTCGCCGCCGGCGGCTGGCAGGGCCTGTCGCACCCGACCGAATACGGCGGGCAGGGCATGCCGATGTCGCTGGGCGTGATCAAGACCGAGATGATGGGCAGCGCCAACTGGTCGTTCAACATGTACCCGGGGCTGTCGCTGGGGGCGATGAACACGATCCTGCAGCACGCCACCGAGACGCAGAAGCAGCTGTACATGCCGCCGCTCGTCGAGGGGCGCTGGTCGGGCACGATGTGCCTGACCGAGCCGCAGTGCGGCACCGATCTGGGCCAGGTCAAGACCAAGGCCGAGCCGCAGCCGGATGGCAGCTATGCGATCACCGGCACCAAGATCTTTATCTCCGCCGGCGAGCACGACCTGACCGAGAACATCATCCACATCGTCCTGGCGCGGCTGCCGGACGCGCCGCCGGGCACCAAGGGCATCTCGCTGTTCATCGTGCCCAAGGTCAAGGTCAACGCCGACGGCTCGCTGGGCAGCCGCAATGGCGTGGTCTGCAGCTCGATCGAGCACAAGATGGGGATCAAGGCCTCCGCGACCGCGGTGCTGAACTTCGAGGGCGCCACCGGTTACATGATCGCCGAGCCCAACCGCGGCCTCGAGGCGATGTTCACCTTCATGAACTCGGCGCGCATCGGCACTGCGGTGCAGGGCGTGTGCCACGCGGAGCTGTCGTTCCAGGGTGCGCTGGCCTACGCCAAGGAGCGCCGCTCGATGCGCGCGCTGTCCGGCAAGAAGGAGCCGGAGAAGGTGGCCGACGCGATCATCCATCACGCCGACGTGCGCCGCATGCTGCTGACGCAGAAGGCGGTCGCCGAAGGTGGGCGCGCGATGATCTACTTCGCCGCGCAGTACGCCGACCACATGGTCAACGGCATCCTCGAAAACGACGACAAAAAGTACAAGCACTGGGATGACAAGCTCGGCTTCTTCACGCCGATCATCAAGGGCTTCCTCACCGAAATGGGCCTCGAAGCCGCCAATCAGGGCATGCAGGTGTTCGGCGGGCACGGCTACATCAAGGAGCACGGCATGGAGCAGATCGCGCGCGACGCGCGCATCTCCACGCTGTACGAAGGCACCACCGGCATTCAGGCGCTCGACCTGCTCGGACGCAAGGTGCTGGTGATGTCGCGCGGCAAGGTGGTGCGCGAATTCACCGCGATGATCGCCAAGTTCGCGGTCGAGCACATGCGCAACGCCAAGCTGCGCCGCTTCGCCGCCGACCTCGCGCGCTACGCGGCCGAGTGGAACGTGCTGACGATGCGCGTGATGCTCGCCGCGCGCAAGGACCGTGACGCGGTCAGCGCCGCCAGCCATCACTTCCTGATGTACTCGGGTTACGTGACGATGGCCTATTTCTGGGCGCTGCAGGCCGCCGTGGCGAGCCAGAAGCTGGCCCAGGGGGGTGAGGAGAAGGCGGAGTTCTACAAGGCCAAGATCGCCACGGCGCGTTTCTATTTCGACCACCTGCTGCCGCGTGCCAAGGGCCACGCCGTCTCGATGGTCAAGCCGAGCAAGTCGCTGATGAAGCTGCCGGCCGAGGCCTTCGCCTTCGACTGAGACGGAATCGCTGTCGACGGAACCGACGTCCCGCTGCGGCGGGGTGTCGCGTTTCCGGGT
>JBFHQK010000086.1:0-10136 GCA_041592255.1 Fontimonas sp. | reverse complement strand
CTGCTTGGCCTGATCGACAGTGAGGATCGGCATGCCGTAGATCGGCGAGGACTTGTTGGTGCGCGCCGCCGGGTTCACGGTGTCGTTGGCGCCGATGACGATGGCGACGTCGGCTTCCTTGAACTCGTTATTGATGTCTTCCATGTCGTAGATGATGTCGTACGGCACGCCGGCTTCGGCGAGCAGCACGTTCATGTGCCCGGGCATGCGCCCGGCGACCGGGTGGATCGCGAACTTCACCTCGACGTCGTTGGCCTGCAGCAGCTTCACGAACTCGTAGAGCTTGTGCTGGGCCTGCGCCACCGCCAGGCCGTAGCCGGGGGCGATGATGACCTTGGACGCATAGCGCATGTTGATGCCGGCATCGCCGGCGTCGACCGGCTTCATGCTGCCCTTGATCTCGCCCTGGGCCTCGTCGCCGGCGGCGCCGAAGTTCGAGAACAGCACGTTCGACACCGAGCGGTTCATCGCCTTGGCCATCAGCAGCGTCAGCAGGGTGCCGGCCGAGCCGACGACCATGCCGGCGACCATCAGCGCGGCGTTGCCGATCACGTAGCCTTCGAAGCCGACCGCCAGACCGGTGAAGGCGTTGAACAGCGAGATCACCACCGGCATGTCGGCGCCGCCGATGGGCATCGCCATCATCACGCCGTAGACCAGCGCCAGCACGAAGAAGCCGGCGATCAGCAGCAGCGGCACGTCGCCGCCCTGGAGCACGGTCCAGCCGCCGATGGCGAGGATGGTCAGCAGGATCAGGCCGTTGACCGCCTGCAGGCCGGTGAAGCGCCAGGTGCCGTTGATGCGGCCGTCGAGCTTGGCCCAGGCGATCAGCGAGCCGGACAGCGACACCGCGCCGATGATGCCGCCGAGCACCGCCATGATCAGGATCACCAAACCGTGGGCCTTGTGGCCGAACAGCTCGATCGCGGCGATCGCCGCCGCGGCGCCGCCGCCCATGCCGTTGTAGAGCGCGACCATCTGCGGCATCGCGGTCATCGCGACCTTCTTGCCGCTCCACCACGCCCAGCCCAGACCGATGGCCAGCGCGATCACCGCCAGCACGATGTTGGTGGTCAGATGGGGCGCGGCCTTGGGATTGACGTCGGCGATGTAGAGGAAGCTGACCGCCACGGCCACGACCATGCCGATGCCGGCGACGACGATGCCGGAGCGGGCGGTCACCGGGCTCGACATGCGCTTGAGGCCGTAGATGAACAGCAGCGTGGCGAGGATGAAGCTCGCGTCGATGATGAATGCGGCGCTCATGGTTTAGCCCTTCTTCTTGTCGGACGGCTTGAACATTTCCAGCATGCGCTCGGTGACGACATAGCCGCCGGCGGCATTGCCGGCGCCGAGCAGCACGCCGAAGAAACCGATGGCCTGCTCCAGCGTCGAGCTGGCGTTGATCAGCGCCCACAGCGCGCCGACGACGACGATGCCGTGGATGAAGTTGGAGCCGGACATCAGCGGCGTGTGCAGGATCGCCGGCACGCGGCCGATGATCTCGTAGCCGGTGAATGCCGCGAGCATGAAGATATACAGAGCGACGAAGCCGGTGATGGCTGTGGTTGCGTCCATGAATAGTCCCCGTTGAACCTGTGCTGGCGCCGGTCAGGCGCCTTCGATGGCCTTCTTGGCGGCCTCGTTGCGGATCTCGCCGCCGTGCGTGAGCGCGGACTTGGCGAGCACTTCGTCGCTCCAGTCGACGTTGAGCGCGCCGTCCTTCACGAACAGTTCGATCAGGTTGTACTGGTTCTTCGCATACAGCTCCGAGGCATGCTCGGCGAGCAGCGACGGCACGTTGAGCGGCGCGACGATGGTGACCTGGCCGACCTGCACGGTCTCGCCCGGCTTGCTGTATTCGCAGTTGCCGCCGCCTTCGGCGGCCAGATCGACGATCACCGCGCCGTTCTTCATGCCGTCGACCTGGGCCTTGCTGATCAGCTTGGGCGACGGCCGGCCGGGAATCGCGGCGGTGGTGATGATCAGGTCGGCCTGCTGGATGTGCTTGGTGACCACCGCGGCGACCTTGTCCTTCTCTTCGGCCGTCAGCTCACGCGCGTAACCGCCGGCACCGCGCGCGTCGACGCCGGTGTCGACGAACTTCGCGCCCAGCGACTCGGCCTGTTCCTTGGTTTCCGGACGCACGTCGTAGCCCTCGACCATCGCGCCGAGGCGGCGCGCGGTGGCGATCGCCTGCAGACCGGCCACGCCCAGGCCCATGACCAGGCACTTGGCCGGACGGATCGAGTCGACTGCGGTGGTCATCATCGGCAGGATGCGGGCGAGCTGGGTCGCACCCAGCAGCGCGGCGTAGTAGCCGGCCAGCGCCGCCTGCGACGACAGCGCGTCGGCCGCCTGCGCGCGGGTGATGCGCGGCACCAGTTCCATCGCGAAGCAGGTGATCTTCTTGTCGCGCATCAGCTTGACCAGATCCGGTTCGCGATGCGCGTAGACGAAGGTCAGCAGCACGCTGCCGTCCTTCATCGCGTCGACGACGTCGGCCGCCGGCGGCTGCACCGAGACGACGATGTCGGCATCGGAGACCAGACCCTGCGGGTTGGCGGCAAACGTGACGTTCTTGAACGCGCTGTCGGGAATGCGGCTGGCGGCGCCGGCGCCGGCCTGCATGTGAATCTCGCAGCCCAGCTTGATCAGCTTGTCAGCGACGGCAGGCACCATCGCCACGCGCTTTTCATTCGGGCGTGTCTCCTTGAGCACGGCGATCTTGACCGGCATGTACGGCTCCCTAGATCGAAAACGTTTGGACCCTGCTCGGCGCCCGGAGCGCGGCGGTGACAGGCCGGCGGGCGCAAGCGGGCAGCAAGTCTAGCGGAAGGTCTGAGGAATAACACTCAAACGCGCCGCCGCCGCCCACTGGCGGCACGCCCGTCCCACGGCCATTGGGTACACTGCGGCCGGGCGGCCGGGCGCGGCCGGAAGGGAGAAGCCGGGGAGAGCATGGCGGTGCGCGCAGCAGTGATGACGCTGATCCTGATCACGGCGCCCGGCATCGGGCTGCCGGCGACGGGCGCAACGGACTGTGCGGCGGCGGCGATGGCCGCGGATCCGGCGTGTGCGCCGGCAGCCGCGGCGCAGGCCGCAGTGGAACCGGCCGCCGCGACGGATGATGCGCCATTCCCGCCGGCCGATGCCGCGCCGGGCCTTCCGGTCGAGCGGGTGCCCAGCGCCGAGCTGCTGGAGCTGGCGATGTGGGCGGCGGTCAAGGACAGCTTCAAGCCGGCGGACCTGCAGCTTTATCTCGACAAATTCCCGCAGGGCAGCTTCATCGATGACGCCCAGCGGCGCATCGCCTACCTGGCCACGCCGGCGGCGGCGATCGCGGCCGCTGCGCCCGGCGAGCTGATCGGCATCGAGCATCTGCCGCTGCTCGACACCCAGCGCGTGCATACCTTCGGCAGCTGGCGCATCTATCGCCGGCCCAGCGCCAGCCGCGTGCGGGTGCAGGCACTGGAGGGTGGCAAGGCACCGCTGGTGCAGGCCGATCCCGCCGGCGAACTCTATTACTTCTATTACGGCCCGCAGCCGGGGATCGCGGCTGCGCTGCGTGTCCAGGACGGCGCGTCGAGTTTCACCTACCAGAGCCGCAACGCCGCGCTGCGCCTGCGCGGCTGTGCGGCGCGCGCGCTCACCCGCCGCGTGCCGGCCGAAAACCGGCTCGATTTCCGCGCCGCGCTGGCCGGTGCCGCGCCGCTCGAAGTCGACGACGATTACGCGGTCCATTTCGCCGCCGCGGATCCGGCGGTGGCGATGCCGCGCCTGCAGCGCCACGGCGCGCAGCTGCTCATCGCCCTCGACGGGGTCGACGTCGCGCTCGCGGCCGACAACGGCAGCGTCAGTCTCACCGAAGCCGACGGTGACCGCTGCCTCATTCCCTAGCCCGCCGCCTGCGCGCGACGGCAAGCAGATTCAGCAGCCAGGCCGCGCGCGGGGCGTGCGTCCGGCTGTCAATGCCCGGTGTCAAACGCGCCGGCGTAACATGAGTGCACCATCGCACCCCGCACCGACGCATGGGACGACATACGGATGAACGAACGATGAAAGGGCGCATGCCGCTCCGGGACCTGCCGCCGCTGCCGCTGCAGGAGGCGTCCGACTTGATTGCGCAGGGCAAGTACTTCCTGCCGGGCGAGGATCTCGACCGGATGCGCCGCCGGCTGGCACAGGCCCTCGCGCGCGCCGAGGCCGAGCCCGGCCGCTGGGAGGAGTTGTTCTACCGCACCCTGCACTACGCGTTCCCGGCCGGCCGCATCATGGCCAATGCCGGCGCCGAGGACTTCAAGCCGGACGTGTCGACGATCAACTGCACGGTGTCGCGCACCGTCGAAGATTCCATGGCCGGCATCATGCAGGCCGCTTCCGAGGCGGCGCTGACGCTCAAGTCCGGTTGCGGCATCGGCTACGACTTCACCACGCTGCGCCCGCGCGGCGCGCGCGTCTCCGGTGCCGGGGCCACCACCAGCGGCCCGCTGCCGTTCATGGATGTGTTCGACGCGGTGTGCCGCACCGTTTCCAGCGCCGGCGGCCGCCGCGGCGCGCAGATGGGCTGCCTCGACATCGGTCATCCCGACATCGAGGACTTCATCGTCGCCAAGCGCGAGGCCGGTCGTCTGCGCGCGTTCAACCTGTCGTGTCTGATCAGCGCCGATTTCGTCGCGGCGGTGCGCGACGGCGGCGAGTGGTCGCTGACGTTTCCGGCGTTCCCGGAGGAGCTGGACAGTGCGCCGATCGTCTGGCGCCGCTGGCCGCTGCACGCGCCCAATTACACCGTCAACGAGCGCGGCGAGACCGCCTGCCGCGTCTATCGCAGCGTGCCGGCCCGCGATCTGTGGGAGCTGATCATGCGCTCCACCTACGAGTATTCGGATCCGGGCTTCATCCTGATCGACGAATACAACCGCATGAACCCGCTGTGGTTCTGCGAGCAGATCCGGTCGACCAATCCCTGCGGCGAGCAGGGTCTGCCGCCGTTTGGCGCCTGCCTGCTGGGCTCGGTGAACCTGGCCGCGCTGGTGCAGCGGCCGTTCACCGCCGAGGCGCGCTTCGATTTCGACACCTACGCCGAGGTCGTGCGCGTGTTCGCGCGCATGCTCGACAACGTCGTCGAGATCAACGGCCTGCCGCTGCCGCAGCAGCGCGACGAGATCCTGCGCAAGCGTCGGCACGGCATGGGCTACATGGGTCTGGGCTCGGCGCTGACGATGCTGGGCATCCGCTACGGTTCGCCGGAATCGGTGGCCTTCACCGAGGACGTGACGCGGCGGCTGGCGGTCGAGAACTGGCGCGCGGGCCTTGAGCTGGCGCGCGAGAAAGGACCGGCGCCGGTGCTGTCCGAACTCCACGAGATCACGCCCGAGCTGCTGGCGCTGCGTCCGGAGCTGGCCAAGGACGGCTACGCCGCCGGCGACCGCGTGCCGGGACGCGTGCTGCACGCGCGCTATTCGCGCTATTTCCAGCGCATGGCCGAGGTCGAGCCGCAGCTGGTGCAGGAGCTGGCCGAGGTCGGTGCGCGCTTCACGCACGCGACGTCGATCGCCCCGACCGGGACCATGGCGGCCTCCGTGGGCAACAACGCCAGCAACGGCATCGAGCCCAGCTTCGCGCACTCGTACATCCGCAACATGATCGTGCCCGGCGAGAAGGCCAAGCGCGCGGTGCGCATGGATTCCTATGAGCTGCTGGCCTACCGCTACGGGGTCGACGCCGACGTCGATCCCGAGCACCTGCCCGACGCGTTCGGCGGCACCTCCGCCGGCACCGACCCCAAGGCGCACATCGACGTGCAGGCGGCGGCGCAGCGCTGGATCGACTCGTCGATCTCGAAGACGATCAACGTGCCGTCCGATATCGACTTCGAGTCGTTCAAGGATCTCTACGACTACGCGATTGACCGCGGTCTCAAGGGCTGCACGACCTTCCGCTTCAACCCGGAAGTCCACCAGGGCGTGCTGGTCTCCGAACAGGATCTCGCGCGCACGCTCTACGAGTTCAAGCTGGCCGACGGCACCACGGTGCAGCTGCCCGGCAACGCGCAGGTCGAGTACGACGGCGGCACTTATACGGCGGCCAATCTCTACGACGCCTTGAAAGAAGGCTTCTACGGCAAGCTGTGACCGGTTTTCGGAGGCGGTGATGGTGAACAAGGACAAGGTGGCGCGCATCGACAAGCGCATCGTCGGCTGGTCGGTCTTCCGCGAAGCCGCGGCGGCGCCACAGGACAGCAATCCGCTGACGCTGCGCATCGACCGCCGCGAGGAGGGCAGCTGGGAGTCGACGACGACCAAGATCACGCTGACCTCGTCGAGCGGCCGCAAGACGATCTACTTCGTGATCGGCTTCGGGGTGGTCTGCGGCCGCATGGCCGGCAAGCCGGTGTGCATCGAGCGCCCGCTCGAATTCTTCGTGCCGGCGGGGCAGACCGCGGCCGAGCACCAGTGGGTGTCGGCGACGATGCGCACGCTGTCGCTGGCCGCACGCGGCGGTTTCCTGATCAAGGCGCTGGCCGATCTGCGCAAGGTGTCCTGGGACCGCGGCCCGGTGTGGTACGGCAAGACCAGGTCCGGCAAGGGCATGGTGCACGATTCCGAGGTGGCGGCCATCGCCTGGGCGATCCAGCGCGAGCTGCACAAGCGCGGCTTCCTCGACGAGCACGGCGCCGAGCGTCCGCTCGAAGCGCTGGCCGAGCACTATGCGCGCACGCGCTACTACCGCGATGCGCTGCCGCTCGACAATCCGCACGTCGATGCGCCGGAGCCGGCGGAAGCGCCGATCGGCGCCGACAACATCGTCGCCCTGTGCCCGGATCCGAACTGCCGCGGCGAAATGGTGATGAAGGACGGCTGCCCGACCTGCCTGGACTGCGGCTACTCGAAGTGTGGCTGAGCCGGTGGCGTGAAGCCGGGGGTGGTGCCCGGGGCCGGAGTCGAACCGGCGTCGGTCGCTGATCTGGCGATGCCGTCCAAAGGACGGGTCGGCTTATAAGGCCGCTGCTCTACCGCTGAGCTACCCGGGCGCAAACAGCGTGCGCAAACGCACGTCTGCCGCCGGGTATCAGGAAGATGCTGGATTTCACCATGCGCCAAGTATGCCCGAGCCGCGGGCGGGCGTCTTCTCAGTCGTCGGCCGGCGGCCAGCGCGAGGCGTCGATGGTCTGCCGGTAGGCGTGCCAGGTGGCGTGGCCCAGCAGCGGCAGCAGCACGACGAAGCCGAGGTAGGCGGTGGCGACGCCGATCAGCACGCAGGCGACGATGATCGACGCCCACACCAGCATCGCCGGCTTGTTGCGCAGCACCGCGTTGACGCTGGTGACCACCGCGGTGATGGCGTCGACCTTGCGGTCCATCAGCATCGGCAGCGAGAACGCGCTGGCGGCGAAGATGATGGCGCAGAACAGCGCGCCGACGGCGCTGCCGGTGCCCAGGAACCAGGCCAGGTCGCGCAGGCTGTGGCGGCTGCTGTCGGGAAAGAACACGTGCAGGATGGTGGCCGCGCGCGCCCACACCAGGAACACTACCGTGAGGAGGATCGCGAACAGCATGGCGTTGCCGAGCTGCCGGCGCGCCGCGCTGAGGCTGTGCCCCAGCGTGACCGGGGTGTTGCGCTCCAGCTGGATACTGAGCGCGTACAGCGTCAGCGCCAGCCACGGGCCGACGAAGACGAAGCCCGAGATCAGCCCCAGGTACAGCCCGATGTTGCCCCACCACCAGGTGGCCGCGGTGATCAGGTAGCTCAGCGCCAGCATCGCCACGCCGTAGGTCAGGCTCTGGCGGCGGGCGCGGCGCAGGTCGTTCCAGCCCAGCCGCAGCCAGGTGAACGCCGCGGTGAGCGGCAGGCGGCGGCACGGCGCGACAAAGGGCAGCGCGGCGGCGTCGTCGCCGGCCGCGGTGTGGCGCCGGCCGGCGTCGTGCTCGGGCGCACTCATGAGGCCGACGCCTGCGCGCCGGCTTTCTTGCGGCTGCGCGCGCTGCGGCCGGTCGCCGTGGCGTCCTCGCTGTGACTGGCGCTGCGCCAGCGTTCGAGCAGATCTGCCGCCCAGCGCCGGCCACCGAAGCCGAAGGCGAGGGCGAGCCCGAACACGACGCCGCTGAGCACGATCAGGAAGCTCAGGCGCACCAGTTCACCGGTGATGCTGAGCTGGTCGAGGGCGGCCAGCACCACGAACACGACGATCGCGTAGAACACCAGCCGACCCAGCAGCGATGCATCGGCAAGGCCGGCGCTGCGGCAGTAGGCCTCCAGCGCAGCGGCGACAAAGCGCGCGAAATAGGCGCCGAGCGCGATCACCAGCACCGCGACGATCAGGCTCGGCACCAGCAGCAGGACGCGTTCGATCAGGTTGCCGACCTGGACCAGGCCCAGCGTGTTGCAGGCCAGAATCAGCGCAACCAGCAGCACGGTCCAGTGCACGACGATGCCGAGGATGTCGGTGGTGTCGCGGTCGGCGCCGCTGTGCTTGAGCGCACGATCGACGCCGGCCTGTTCGGTGATGACGTGGAAATTGACCGCGCGCAGCGCCTTGACGGCGCCAACGCGCAGCACGCGCCCGATCAGCCAGCCGGCGAACAGCACCGCGATCGCGAGCAGCAGGCGTGGCAGGAAGTGCACGAGATCAACGAGGAAGGCCTGAAGGGGTTCGATCGAGAGGCTTATCGCATCCATGACACGCTCCGCTACTGATGAGGCCTGGGGTGGCTCGGTGGATGGCGCGCGTCAGGCCTGCGCGCGCTCGAGGATGCCTCGCATCGGGATGCGGACCCAGTCGGGCCGCCGGTCGAGCTCATAGCGCAGCTCGTAAAGCGCTTTTTCGAGTTCGAACAAGGCCAGCAGCGGCCGCGCCGCCTGCCAGCCGTCGAGCAGGCCGCTGCCTTCGATCGCACCGGTGTAGCCCTGCAGGAAGGCGGCACGGGTCTGGTCCTCCCAGGCGCTGGCGAAGGGCGCGAGTCGCGCCGCATCCTCGGGCCGGTCCGCGGTGGCGGCCAGCAGCGCCGCGCCGGCGACGTAGCTGAACGAACGCAGCATCCCGGCCACGTCGCTCAGCGGCGAATGCTTCTGCCGCCGCTCATCCGCGGGGCGCGCCGGCTCGCCTTCGAAGTCGATGATGATGAAGTCGTTCTGCGCCAGCAGCACCTGCCCGAGGTGATAGTCGCCGTGATGGCGGAGGCGCAGGCCCGCCGGCGGCAGCGCCGAGGCGGCGGTGATGTCGCCGAGCAGCGCGGTGCGCTGGGCCAGCAGCGTGTCGGCTTCGGCGCGCGCCGACGCCCCGAGCCGGCCCAGCTGCTGCGCAAGTTGGTTCAGGCTCGCGTCGGCCTCGGCGCGGACCCGCGCGACCCAGGCCGAAACATCCTGCGCGCCCACCGGCTCGGGGGTGAAGGCATCGCCGCCACCGGGCGTGGCGAGCGCGCGGTGGAGTTCGGCGGTGCGCTGACCCAGCGTGCGGATCGGGGTCAGATAGCCGCCGTGCACGTCCGGTGGCAGCGGTGGCGCGGTCGCGCTGCGCCGGCTGTCCAGATGCCGCGACAGATAGTCGAGCGACCAGCTCCAGCCGTCCCCCTGGTTGCGCACGAAACTCTGCAGCAGCGCCAGCGCGTGCGCCGTACCGTCGCCGTCGACGTATTCGGCAAAGCCGGCGACGGGGACGATGTTGGCAAAGCGCGCGACATCGGTCAGGAAGCGGCCGACCTCGATCTCCGGATTGATGCCCGGCTGCAGCTGCCGGTAGCACTTCAGGAACAGGCCTTCGCCGATGCGCAGGCAGGTATTGCTGCTCTGCGGTCCGGCGGCGCGCACCTCGGCGTCGTCGGCCAGCGTGCCGACCAGGCGCAGATAGGCTGCGGTCGGGGTGTAGCGCATCGTGCCGCTGGCACAGGCGCGCTCGCCGCCGGCGCCGATCGCGCGCGTGAGCGCGCGGCAGAAGCCGGCGTCGGCGAGGGCATCGCCGATCACGCCCACGCGCGCCTGCTGGCGCGTGCGCGCGAGGGTCGCCGCGGCGATGGCGCGATGGGTGTCGTCGTCGCGCGCGTCTTCCCACACCAGCGTCAGCGGCACGAAGCAGCGGCGCCCCTCGCCGCTGGTCGGTTCGGCGCGCCAGGTGGCGAGCAGCCAGCTGGCGCCGGCGG
>JBFHQK010000085.1:0-10147 GCA_041592255.1 Fontimonas sp. | reverse complement strand
CCGATGTCGAGATGCCGAATATGGACGGCTACACGCTGACGACGGAAATCCGGCGCGATCCGCGCCTGCGCGATCTGTATGTGATGTTGCACACCTCGCTGTCGGGGGTCTTCAACAGCGCCATGGTGCAACGGGTCGGCGCCGATCGCTTCGTCCCCAAGTTCAGCTCGGACGAACTGGCGCAGGGCGTACTGGAGCGGCTGCGGGAGCTGCAGCGCGTCGTCGCCTAGCGTCGCGCTGGCGGGCCGTCACCGGCCCGTGGCACAGGACTTGCTCCGGGTCCGCCACATTTGTGTGGCAGGCCTTCGATGGCGCAAGAGGATTCCCTGTTTGGTGTTCATCCGGCGGCGATGCAGCTGCAGCGCCGGCGCATGGAGTTGATCGCCGCCAATATCGCCAATGCGGACACGCCGGGCTTTCAGGCCCGCGATGTCGATTTCCGCGCCGTGCTCGCGTCCACCCAGCAGACGGCCGCCGCGCCGGCACAGACGCATGCGGCTCATCTGGGCACCGCTGCCGGCCCTGCGCCCGGCGCCGAGCCCGGCACCGTGTACCGCCTGCCGGTGCAGCCCGCGGCCGACGGCAACACGGTCGATGTGCAGGTCGAGCAGGCGCAGTTTGCGGATGCGGCGCTGCGCTATCAGGCCAGCCTCAATTTCCTCGACGCGCGGATTAAGAGCCTGCTGACCGCGCTGACCGGGCAATAGGAGGCCTGCGCATGTCCTCGTTCAAGATCTTCGACATCGCCGGTTCGGCCTTGTCCGCGCAGTCGGTGCGGCTCAATACCGTGGCCAGCAACCTGGCCAATGCCGACGCCGTCTCCGGCGATCCGGAGGCCGTCTACAAGGCGCGCCTGCCGGTGTTCAAGGCCGCCGCCGAGCCGGGCCAGCCCGACGCCGCGGGCGTGCGTGTGCTGGGCGTCGTCGAGTCGCAGGCGGCCGCCGAGAAGCGCTACGAGCCGGGCCATCCGCTCGCCGACGCCGAAGGCTATGTCTATGCCCCCAACGTCAACGTCGTCGAGGAGATGGTCAACATGATCTCGGCGGCACGTTCCTACCAGTCCAGCGTCGAGGTGATGAACACGGCGAAGGATCTCGCGCTGCGCACGCTGCAGCTCGGCAAGTGAGGTGAAGCATGACCGCGATTGATTCCACCTACGCCGACCTCGGTCTCGCGCTGCAGCAGCCGGCGGCCAAGCAGTCGCTTGGCCAGGACGACTTCCTGCGCCTGATGACCACGCAGCTGCAGAACCAGGATCCGTTCAAGCCGATGGAAAGCGGCGAGTTTCTCGGTCAGATCGCGCAGTTCAGCACGGTGTCCGGGATTCAGGAGATGCAGCAGTCGTTCGAGACCCTGGCCGCGTCGCTGTCGTCGAGCCAGACGCTGCAGGCCGCGAGCCTGGTCGGCCGCAGCGTGCTGGTGCCCAGCGACATCGGCTATCTGCCGGCCGGCGGCGAACTGCAGGCAGCGGCGTATCTGCCGGCCGGCGGCCAGCTGGTCGTCGACGTGGTCGATGCCAGCGGTCAGGTGGTGCGCAATCTCGACTTCGGCCTGCAGAGCGCGGGCGTCACCCGCTTCACCTGGGATGGCCGCAGCAACGCGGGTGAAACGCTCGCCGAAGGGTCGTACAGCCTGCGTGCGCGGCTGGTTCAGGGCAGCGCGCAGCAGTCCCTGTCGACGATGGCGGTCGGTCGCGTCGAATCGGTGGCGATCGGCACCAGCGGTCTCAACCTCGAACTTTTCGGACTGGCGCCGGCGGCGCTCGCCGATGTTCTTCAGATCCTGTAAGGAGAAACATCCATGCCGTTTCGCGTCGCACTCTCGGGCCTCAATGCCGCCTCGGCGGATCTCAACGTCACGGCCAACAATATCGCCAATGCCAACACCACCGGCTTCAAGGGCTCGCGCGCCGAGTTCGCCGACCTGTTTCCGGTGTCGTCATTCGGCCTGGCCTCGACCGCGACCGGCGCCGGCGTGCGCTTGGCGCGCGTCGCGCAGCAGTTCGAGCAGGGCTCGGTGAATTTCACCACCAATTCGCTCGACCTGGCGTTGTCCGGTGAGGGCTTCTTCACGCTGTCGGACAACGGCGCGATGGTCTACTCGCGCGCCGGCGCATTCGGTACCGACCGCAACGGCTATGTGGTCAATGCTTCGGGCCAGCGCCTGCAGGTGTTCCCGCCGGTGAGCGGCGGCACGACGTTCGATACCGCGCGTCTGGCCGATTTGCAGCTGTCGACTGCGGACAATCCGCCGCTGGCGTCGACCACGCTCAGCACCGAGCTCAACCTGCCGGCCGATGCGCAACCGCCGGCGACGGCGGTGTTCGACGCGGCCGACCCGACCAGCTACAACCACACCACTTCGGTCACGATCTACGATTCGCTCGGCGCCGCGCACACGGCCAATCTCTATTACTCGCGCACCGCCACGGCGAATCAGTGGGAGATGCGGGTCCAGGTCGATGGCACCGATGTCGGCGCCGCGGCCACGCTGGCGTTCTCGGACACCGGCGCGCTGATCACGCCGGCCAACGGGCAGGTGGCGCTGCCGGCCTATGACCCCGGCAACGGCGCTGCCAGCCTCACGCTGACGGTCAATGCCGCGTCGGCGACCCAGTATGGCAGCAGCTTCGGCATCTCCAGTCTGCGCCAGAACGGCTACACCACCGGGCGCCTGACCGCGGTCGAGATCACCCAGGGCGGCGTGGTGCAGGCGCGCTACACCAATGGCCAGGCCACGCCGCTGGGCCAGCTGGCGCTGGCCAACTTCGCCAACCCGCAGGGCCTGCAGCAGCTCGGTGACACCGTCTGGGGCGAGAGCTTTGCCGCCGGCCAGGTGATCCGCGGCACCGCCGGCTCGACCAACTTCGGCATGGTGCAGTCCGGCGCGCTCGAGGCGTCGAATGTCGATCTGACCGAGCAGCTGGTCAACATGATCACCGCGCAGCGCAACTTCCAGGCCAACGCGCAGATGATCTCGACCGCCGATCAGGTGACGCAGACGATCATCAACATCCGGTAATGCACCGACCGGAGTCGGGAAGGGAGAAACGGGAAGCGTAAGGCCCAGGCGCCGCGACGCATCCCGTTGTCGATCCCCGCGCACGGTTTCCGGAGGACCCCATGGACCGAGCTCTCTACGTCGCGATGACCGGCGCCATTCAGACGCTGAAGGCGCAGACCGCGAACAGCCACAACCTCGCCAATGCGTCGACGACCGGGTTTCGCGCCGAGCTCATCGCCAATACCCCGCAGGCGGTGGACGCCGCCGGATTGCCGACGCGCGTCAATGCCCTGGGCACCGGCATCGGCTGGGACGCGCACAGCGGCGCAGTCCAGCAGACCGGCCGCGATCTGGATGTCGCGTTCGGCGAATCGATCTGGCTCGCGGTGCAGGCGCCGGATGGCAGCGAGGCCTACACCAAGGCCGGTGATCTACAGATCGACGTCTCCGGGCAACTGCGCCTGGGCGCCGGTCATGCCGTGCTCGGCGACGGCGGCCCGCTCGCGGTGCCGCCGTACAGCGAGTTGCTGATCGGCGGTGACGGCACCGTCTCCGTCGTGCCGCAGGGCGGTGGCGCCGAAACCCTGGTCGCCGTGGGGCGCATGCGCACGGTCGAGGCGCGCCCCGAGCAGCTGGAGCGCGGTGTCGATGGACTGATGCGGGCCAAGCCGGGTGTCGCACTGGCTCCGGCGCCGGGCAGCGTGCTGATCTCGGGCGCGCTGGAATCGAGCAACGTCAACCTGCCCGAGGCGATGGTCAACATGATCAGCCTGGCGCGCCAGTTCGAGCTGCAGGTCAAGCTGATGCGCACCGCCGAGGACAACGCCGAGGCGGCGGCGTCGCTGGTGCGGATGGGCTGAGGCCGCGCCATCCGGCGCAGCCGGCTTCACATTCGATTCCGCTGGGTCATCGGCGCGCCGCCGGCCGCGTTGTGTGCACGCGGCGGTTTCGCGACGCGTGCGGCGCTCGGCCGCAGCCATCCGGCCAGGCACAGCGCGCCGGCATCCCGGCACCGCGGTCTGGTCCGGAACTTGTAAGGGCAGCGGGCAAGGCGGATTTCCGTCGCCGGAGGCAAGCACATGAATCAGTCACTGTGGGTCGCGAAAACCGGTCTGGATGCCCAGCAGACGCGGATGACCCTGATTTCCAACAATCTCGCCAACGTCAACACGACCGGCTTCAAGCGCGGGCGCGCGGCGTTCGAGGACCTGCTGTACCAGACCGTGCGCCAGCCCGGTGCGCAGACCTCGCAGCAGACGCAGGCGCCGTCGGGGCTGATGGTCGGTACCGGCACCCGGGTGGTGGCGACGGAGAAGCTGTTCACGCAGGGCAATCTGCTGCAGACCAGCAATCCGCTCGATCTGGCGATCAGCGGGCGCGGCTTCTTCCAGATCCAGCTGCCGGACGGCGCGCTGGCGTATACGCGCGACGGCTCGTTCCAGGTCGACAGCCAGGGCCAGCTGGTGACTGCCAGCGGCTATCTGGTGCAGCCCGGCATCACCATTCCGGCCAACGCGCAGAGCGTGACCATCGGCGGCGACGGCACGGTCAGCGTGCAGCTGGCCGGCGAATCGGCGCCGCAGCAGGTGGGCAGTGTCACGATCGCCGACTTCATCAATCCCGCCGGCCTGCAGCCCAAGGGCGAGAACCTGTTCGCCGAGACCGCCGCCAGCGGCGCGCCGCAGACCGGCGCACCGGGGCAGTCCGGCCTGGGCTATCTGATTCAGGGCTCGCTCGAATCCTCCAACGTCAACGTCGTCGAGGAGCTGGTCAACATGATCGAGACGCAGCGCGCCTACGAGATGAACTCGAAGGCGATCTCGACCACCGACCAGATGCTCGCCTACGTGTCGAACAACCTGTGAGTCCGGCGATGCGCGCGTGGCTCGTGCTGGGAGTGCTGGGGCTGGCGGCCTGTTCGTCGGCGCCGGTGCGCGAGGACTATCCGTTGCCGGCCGAAGCGGTGGCCGCTGCGCCGGCACCGGTGGACGGCAGCATCTACAGCAGCGCGCAGAACATGGCGCTGTTCGAGGACCGCAAGGCGCGCCAGGTCGGCGACATCCTCACGGTGCTGCTGGTCGAGAAGACCGATGCGAAGAAGTCCGCCGCCGCCAATGCCAGCAAGGAAACGTCGATGGGCATGGAGGGGCCGACGATGTTCGGCCGGCCGGTGACCGCCGGCGGCACCGAGGTGCTGAACTTCGACATCGGCAGCGAGCAGTCCTTCAGCGGCACCGGCGGGGCGACCCAGTCCAACGCGCTGAGCGGGTCGGTGACCGTGCTGGTCACGCGCGTGCTGCCCAACGGCAATCTGGTCGTGCGCGGCGAAAAGCAGATCGAACTCAACCAGGGCTCCGAGACGGTATCGCTCGAAGGCATCGTGCGCGCAGCCGACATCGGTGCCGACAACACGGTGCGCTCCGACCGCGTGGCCAACGCCCGCATCCACTACGGCGGCCAAGGGGCGGTGGCCGATGCCAGCGCGGCGGGCTGGCTGGCGCGCTTCTTCCTCTCCGCCCTGTGGCCGTTCTAGGAGTGATCATGCGCAAGACCGTGCTGCTGCTACTGGCCCTGCTCGCGCTGCCGGCGCAGGCCGAGCGCATCAAGGACCTTGCGTCGGTCCAGGGGGTGCGCGGCAATCCGCTGGTCGGCTACGGACTGGTGGTCGGCCTCGACGGCAGCGGCGACCAGACCACGCAGGCCCCGTTCACCACGCAAAGCCTCAAGGCGATGCTGAGCCAGCTCGGCGTCGTCGTCCCGGCCAACGTCAATCCGCAGCTCAAGAACGTGGCGGCGGTGGCGATCCACGCCGAGCTGCCGGCGTTTGCCAAACCCGGGCAGGCGATCGACGTCACCGTGTCGTCGATCGGCAACGCCGGCTCGCTGCGCGGCGGCGCGCTGCTGATGGCGCCGCTCAAGGGCGCTGACGGCCAGGTCTACGCGATCGCGCAGGGCAACGTCGTCGTCGGCGGATTGGGCGTCTCCGGCCAGGATGGCTCGCGCATCTCGATCAACGTGCCCAGCGCCGGGCGTATC
Organism: Fontimonas sp.; assembly: GCA_041592255.1. Taxonomy (GTDB): domain Bacteria; phylum Pseudomonadota; class Gammaproteobacteria; order Nevskiales; family Nevskiaceae; genus Solimonas. The sequence goes on along the minus strand of JBFHQK010000085.1, from coordinate 4,108 downwards.
CCCAACGGCGCGCTGGTGGAGCGCGCGGTGCCCAACAACTTCGCCGCGACGCCGGATCTCAAGCTCAATCTGCACACGCCGGATTTCACCACCGCGGCGCAGATGGCGCAGACGATCAACGCCACGCTGCAGGGTGACTATGCGCGTGCGCTCGACGCGGTCACCGTCGCGGTTGCTGCGCCGACCGATGCGAATCAGCGCGTGGCCTTTCTGGGCGCGCTCGAGAACATCGAGGTCACGCCGGGCGCCGCGGCGGCCAAGGTGGTGGTGAACTCGCGCACCGGCACCGTCGTCATCGGCAGCCACGTGCGGGTGCTGCCGGCGGCGGTGGCGCACGGTTCGCTGACGGTGACGATTTCCGAAAAGCCGCGCGTCAGCCAGCCGGCGCCGTTCTCCGACGGCGAGACGGTGACGGTGCCCAGCACGGCGATCGAGGTGACCCAGGGCGGACGCGGCAACATGTTCCTGTTCGACGCCGGGGTGTCGCTCGACGACATCGTGCGCGCGGTCAACCGGGTCGGCGCCGCGCCGGGCGATCTGGTGGCGATTCTCGAAGCGCTCAAGGAAGCGGGCGCGTTGCGCGCCGAGCTGGTTGTGATCTGATGAAGGCGGCCGCGATCACCGACTTTGCGCAGTTCGCGACGCTGCGCGCCGAGGCGCGCAGCGAGAGTCCGCAGGCGCTGCGCAAGACCGCACAGCAGTTCGAAGGCCTGATGCTGCAGCAGATGCTCAAGAGCATGCGTGCGGCCAGCCTGGGCGAGGACGTGCTCGGCGGCGAGCAGACGCAGTTCTATCAGGAGATGTTCGACCAGCAGCTCGCACAGCACCTGTCGGCCGGCAAGGGTCTGGGCATCGCCGATCTGCTGGTGCGGCAGCTGCAGCAGCGCGACGCGGCGGCCCAGAGCACGCAGGGGCTCGGGCCACTCCCGCCACCGCGCCCCGCCGTCGCGGATGGTGCGCGCAGCGCCGGTGCCGCGCCGCGCGGGGTTGCGGCGTCGGGCACGGAGGCGGTAGCCGACACGCCGGCGGATTTTGTCCGCGCCATCCTGCCGCACGCCGAGAAGGCGGCGGCCGAGCTGGGGATTCCGGCGAACGTGCTGGTGGCGCAGGCGGCGCTCGAAACCGGCTGGGGACGCCACGCCATGCGTCGCGACGACGGCGGTGCGGCATTCAACCTGTTCGGCATCAAGGCCGATCCGCGCTGGCAGGGCGACCGTGTCGAACACCTGACGCACGAGTACGACAACGGCGAGATCCGGCGTGAGCGTGCGCAGTTCCGCGCCTACGCGTCGGTCGCGGGCGCCTTCGACGACTATGTGAGTTTCCTCAAGAGCAACCCGCGCTACGCCCAGGCGCTGCAGCACGGCGGCGACGCGGAACGCTTCGCCAGCGGTCTGCAGAAAGCGGGCTACGCGACCGATCCGGCGTATGCGCAGAAGATCCTGCGCATCGCCGACGGCGACACCCTGAAGCAGGCGCTGGCGCAGCGCGCGGCTGCAGGAACGTACACGGTGTAGGGCCATGGCCGATCTTCTCTCCAGTGGGATCTCGGGTCTGCTGGCGTACCGGCGCTCGCTGGATACCGTCAGCAACAACATCGCCAACGCCAACACGCCGGGCTACAGCCGTCAGCGCGTCGAGCTGGTGTCGCGTCCGGGGACGGGCTACGGCTTCGGCTACATCGGCAGCGGCGTCGACATCGGTACCGTGCGTCGCCTGGGCGACAGCCTGCTCAATACGCGGGTGCAGTCCGACGCCTCGGCGTACACGCGCCTGGAAGCGTTCTCCGGCTATGCGAGCCGTCTGGACCGTCTGCTCTCCGATGCTGAGGCCGGGCTTTCCGCGCCCTTGAGCGGGTTCTTCGATGCTGCCAATGCGCTGGCGCAGAATCCGTCCTCGACCTCGGCGCGCCAGGCGCTGCTGGGGTCTGCGGACACGCTGGCGGTGCGCTTCCGCGAGACGCAGGCGCAGATCGACGGGATGGACCGCGAGATCAATCAGCGCCTGCGCAGCACCGTCGATGAGATCAACGGCCTGACGCGTGCCGTGGGCGAGCTCAACGCGCAGATCGCCCAGGGCTACGGCGAGCACAACGGCCAGCCCCCGAACGATCTGCTCGATCGGCGCGATCAGCTGCTCAATGAGCTGTCGAGCCGCATCGGCATCACCACGGTGAGTCAGGACGACGGCAGCCTGAATGTGTTCACCGCCAGCGGGCAGGCGCTGGTGCTGGGTCGCCAGTCCACGTCGCTGGGCGTGGTCGAGGACGAGTTCGGCAGCGGGCGCCTCGACATCGTTCACGGCGGCGGCGCACGGATCACGGCGCAGCTCAGCGGCGGCAGTCTTGGCGGACTGATCGATGCGCGCCGCGAGTTGCTCGATCCGGCGCGCGCGCAGCTCGGCCGGCTTGCGGTCGGCGTGGCGCAGAGCGTCAATGCCCAGCACGCGCAGGGGGTGGACCTGACCGGCGCGCTGGGCGGCGAGTTCTTCGCCGCGCCGCAGGGCGCGGCCTACGGCGCGCGGACCAATACCGGCAGCGCCGAGATCACGGTCGGCTTCGGCGACCTCGGTCAGCTCGGCGATGGCGATTACCAGCTGCGCTATGACGGCGCCACCTGGACCCTGACGTCGGCGCGCAACGGCGCGTCGGTGGCGCTGACCGGCAGCGGTAGCGCCGCCGATCCGCTGGTGGGCGGCGGACTCGAACTGGTGGTCAGCGGCGCTGCCGCCGCGGGCGACCGCTACTGGCTGCGGCCGACGGCGGAAGCCGCGGGCCAGATGCAGGTCGCGCTGCGCGATCCGGCGCGCATCGCCGCCGCCGATCCGCTGCGCGCCACCGCGGCGCTGGCCAACACCGGCAGCGCCGGCGTGTCGACGCCGGTGCTCGACGATGCCTCGAACCCGGCGCTGCTCGATCCGGTCACCCTCACGTTCACCGCGGCGGACCGGTACCAGATCAACGGCAGCGGCAGCTACGTCTACAGCGCCGGCACGCCAATCAGTGTCAATGGCTGGTCGCTGAGCCTGACCGGAACGCCCGCCGCGGGCGATGCCTTCAGCGTGGCGCCGGCCGGCGCCGGCAATGGCGGCAATGCCAACGCGCAGGCGCTGGCGGCACTGGGCGGTCGCGGCGTGTTCGATGGCGGCCGCACCTCGGTGCTGCAGGCGCACACCGCACTGGTTTCGGGCACCGGCAGCCAGGCGCAGCAGGCGCAACTGCGCCTGGATGCGCAGGCGGCGGTGCAGCAGCAGACGCTGGCCGAGCGCGAGTCCGCTGCCGGCGTCAACCTCGACGAGGAGGCGGCCGATCTGATCCGCTACCAGCAGGCCTATCAGGCCGCCGCGCGCGTGATCCAGGTGGCCGACACGCTGTTCCAGACGCTGCTGCAGGCGGCCGGACGATGAGCGCGTCCGTGCTTGTCCGGCGCGTCTGTCATTCCCCCGGAGGCCGCTGATGCGCGTATCCACCGCTTTGCTGCACCAGCGCGGCGTCGAGCAGTTGCAGCAGCAGCAGCAGGCGTTGCTGCGCACGCAGACCCAGCTGTCGACCCAGCAGCGGCTGCTGTCCGCCGCGGACAATCCGGCGGACTGGGCGGCCGGCATGGGCGTCGAGCAGCTGCTGGCACAGACCAGCCGCTACCGTGCCAATGCACAGACCGCACAGCACCGGCTCGGGCTCGAAGAGAACGCGCTGGCCGAGGGCATCGACCTGCTCGCGCGGGTGCGCGAGCTGGCGATCCAGGCCAACAGCGGCACGCAGTCGGCCGATACGCGGGCGGTGATCGGGCGCGAGCTCGACAGCTTGCGCGAGTCCTTGCTGGCGCTGGCCAATCGTGACGATGGCCAGGGGCGCTACCTGTTCGCAGGCTCGAAGGACGGCGCGCTGCCGTTTGCCTGGACCGGTGCGACGGCCCGTTACAGCGGTGACGAGCAGACGCGGCTACTGCAGGTCAGCGGCCAGCGCAGCGTCGCCGACGGCGACGCCGGCAGCGAGGTGTTCATGCGCCTGCGCACCGGCAACGGCGCGCACGAAGTCAGCGCCAGCGGGACCAACCGCGGCAGCATTCATCTGCGACAGACCGGCGTCTATGATGCGGCCGCCGTCGAT
>JBFHQK010000084.1:0-10153 GCA_041592255.1 Fontimonas sp. | reverse complement strand
CGGCACCATGCTGTATTTCCAGGCGCTGCTGCACGGCCTGAGTGAACTGCCGGCGGCGGACGCCGAGGTGCGCCGGCGTCTTGAGGCGCAGGCGCAGGCGCTGGGCTGGCCGGCACTGCATGCGCGCCTGCAGGCGCTGGACCCGGTCACGGCCGCGCGCCTGCACCCCAACGACCAGCAGCGCATCCAGCGCGCACTCGAGATCATCGAACTCACCGGGCGAGCGCCGAGCGAGCTGCATGCGCAGCCGCGCTCGCCGGTGCTGACCGGCGCCGTGCGGCGACTGGCACTGGTGCCGGCGCAGCGGCAGCTGCTGCACGCGCGCATCGCTGAGCGCTTCGAGGAGATGATGGCGCAGGGGTTTCTCGACGAAGTCCGGCGCCTGCACGCGCGCGGCGACCTGACTGCGGAGCTGCCGTCGATGCGGGCCGTCGGCTACCGCCAGCTGTGGGAGCATCTCGAGGGACGGACGTCGCTGGATGAGGCGGTCAGCCGCGGCATCGCGGCGACCCGCCAATATGCCAAGCGGCAGCTCACCTGGCTGCGTGCCGAACCGGAGCTCGAGCGCTTCGATCCTGACGAGGCCCGGCTGCCGGCGCGGGTGCTCGCCGCGCTCGGGCTTGGCTGACGCGGCTGCGTGCTACACTCGTTGGCCCGTCACTGGGCGTTCGCGGAAATGTGCCGCGGCTTACACATATAAAAGGGTCAGTCCGATGTCCAAAGGTCATACGCTACAAGAACCGTTCCTCAACGCCCTGCGCAAAGAGCGCATTCCGGTTTCGATTTATCTCGTCAACGGAATCAAGCTGCAGGGGCAGATCGAGTCGTTCGACTCCTTCGTCGTGTTGCTGCGCAACAGCGTCAGCCAGATGGTCTACAAGCACGCGATCTCGACCGTGGTGCCGGCGCGCGCCGTGCGCATCTACGAGCCGGGCACCGAGGGCGCCGAGGCCCAGGCCGCCGGGGATGACGTCGCGACGGCTTGATGTGCGCGGTTGAGGCCGGCCGCCGGGCGGGGCCTGTGCAGGTTTATTGATGTTCGAGCGCCCCAAGGCCGGCCAGAAGGCGATTCTGGTGCACCTGGAATTTCCCGGTGCGGATTTCGAGTCGGATCGCCAGGAGTTCGTGGAACTCGCGCGCTCCGCCGGCGCGCAGTCGCTGGACGTGATCGGCGGCAGCCGGCGGCTGCCGGATCCCGGCCTGTTCGTGGGCAGCGGCAAGGCCGAAGAAATCGCGGCGGCTGTCAGCGCGCAAGGCGCCGAGCTGGTGATTTTCAATCACACGCTCTCGCCCAGTCAGGAGCGCAATCTCGAGAAGCTGCTGAAGGCCCGGGTGCTGGATCGCGCCGGGTTGATTCTCGATATTTTCGCGTCGCGGGCGCGTTCGCACGAAGGCAAGCTGCAGGTCGAGCTGGCGCAGCTCCAGCACATCGCGACGCGTCTGGTGCGCGGCTGGACCCACCTCGAGCGGCAGCGCGGCGGCATCGGCCTGCGCGGTCCCGGCGAGACTCAGCTGGAAACGGACCGCCGGCTGATCCGCGACCGCATTGCCGCACTCAAGCGCGAACTCGAAGCGGTGCGCGGCCGGCGCGCACGCAGCCGCGAGGCGCGCAATCGTCGTGAAGTGCCGACGGTGTCGCTGGTTGGCTACACCAACGCCGGCAAGTCGACGCTGTTCAATGCGCTGACCGGCGACAGCGCATTCGCCTCCAGTCAGTTGTTCGCGACGCTGGATACCACGGTAAGGCGTATGCCGCTGGAGTCCGGTGAGCCGGTCGTGATCGCCGATACGGTCGGCTTCATCCGCGACCTGCCGCACGATCTGGTTGCCGCATTCCGCGCGACGCTGGAAGAGGCGCGCGAGGCGGCGCTGCTGCTGCACGTGGTCGATGCCGCCGATCCCGAGCGCACCGCGCGCATCGCGCAGGTCGAAGCGGTGCTCGAAGAGATCGGCGCAGCCGAAGTGCCGCGGCTGCAGGTGAACAACAAGATCGACCTGCGCGAGGACGAGGCGCCGCGGATCGAGCGGGACGACCAGGGCATTGCGCGTCGCGTGTTCGTGTCGGCGCGCACCAGCGCCGGGCTGAACCTGCTGCGCGCGGCAGTCGCTGAGCGACTCGCGCTGGCGCCGGAGGCGTGCGAGCTGGTGCTGCCGCCGACCGCTGCGCGCCTGCGCTCGCAGCTGTTTGAACGCCGAGCGGTGACCGCTGAGGTGATGGACGAGCAGGGCAACTATCATCTGCGGCTGTCCATGCCGCGGGCGCAATTGCAGCGCCTGTGCCGGGCGGCCGGCATCGAGGCGCGAGCCGACGACGGCGCGCTGGCCCCTCCGGACGGCCCGCACTAGTTGCTCGGCCGATCGCGCCAAGTGCGCGACAAGTCGCGACAGGCTGCTAGAATTCACGGCTGGCGCTCGCGAGGCGCCTGCACGCTTGAATACCTCATCATGCGGGTCCGTGCGCCTTGTGGCGTGGCGGGCCTGATCGACCAACGCTGAATCCTAGTGTGGAGTTTTCAATGGCCTGGAATGAGCCCGGACCCGGCCGCGACCCGTGGAACCAGGGACCCAAGCGCGGCGACGGCCCGCCTGACCTGGACGAAATGCTCAAGCGGCTGAAGGCGCGTTTCGGTGGCGGTCGCGGCGGCAGCGGTGGCGGCAAGACCCCGGCGCCGGTCCCCGGTGGCCTGATCGGACTGGTGGCGCTGGCCCTCGGGTTGTTGTGGGTGGCATCTGGCTTCTACGTCGTCGACGAACAGGAGCGCGCGGTCGTGCTGCAGTTTGGCGAGTACGTGCGCACCACCGAGCCCGGCCTGCGCTGGCGTCTGCCGTGGCCGGTTGAACAGGAAGAGATCGTCAATGTGACGGGCGTGCGGGCGACGCGCGACCGCGCAACGATGCTGACCCAGGATGAGAACATCGTCGACCTGGAGTTGACGGTGCAGTACCGCGTGTCCAAGGTCGAGGACTACGTCTTCAACGTCGCCGATCCGGAACTGACCATGCGCCAGGCGACCAAGTCGTCGGTACGCGAGATCGTCGGCCAGTCGAAGATGGACTTCATCCTCACCGACGGCCGGCAGGAAATCGCCGACCGTACCAAGGCGTTGCTGCAGGAACGCATGGACGAGTATCAAACCGGTTTGTTCGTCACCGAGGTCAACCTGCAGCAGGCGCAGCCGCCCGAGCCGGTGCAGGCCGCTTTTGCGGATGCGATCAAGGCACGCGAGGATCAGCAGCGCCTCAAGAATGAGGCCGAGGCCTACGCCAATGACCGCTTGCCGCGCGCGCGCGGTGCGGCGGCGCGCCAGGTCGAGGAAGCCACCGGCTATCGTGAGCAGGTGGTGGCCAAGGCCGAGGGTGACGCGTCGCGCTTCAGTGCGCTGTTGAGCGAGTACCGCAAGGCGCCGAAGGTCACGCGCGAGCGCCTCTATCTCGACACCATGGGCGCCGTCTTCGGTTCAAGCAGCAAGGTGATGGTGGACGTCAGCAAGGGCGCGCCGCTGCTGTACCTGCCGCTGGACCAGCTCAGCCGCGGCGCCGTGCGTGCCGAAGTGCCCAGTGACTATGTGACGGCACCGCCTGCGCGCAGCAGTGCGGTGGTGCCCAATGCGGACGCCGCGCGTTCGCGTGAGCGGGGACGTTGATGAGAAACACTAGCCCGATCGTACTGGCCATCGTTGCGCTCGCCGCGCTGCTGGTGGTCTCGAATTCATTCTTCATCGTCGATCAGCGTGAGCGTGCGGTGCTGTTCCAGGTCGGCGAGCTCAAGGACGCCGAATTCAAACCCGGTCTGCACCTCAAGATCCCGTTCTTCCAGTCGGTGAGTAAGTTCGATGGTCGCGTGCTGACCCTCGACAACCATACTGAAAACTTTCTCACCGGCGAGAAGAAGAACGTCGAGGTCGACTTCTTCGTCAAGTGGCGTATCGCCGATCCGGCCGTTTACTACCGGGCGACCGGCGGCCAGGAGCTGGTCGCACTGGATCGCCTGTCGGCCATCGTCAATCGCGGCCTGCGCGACGAATTCGGCTCGCGCACGATCCAGCAGGCGGTGTCGGATGAGCGCGACGTCATCATGCAGGAGCTGGAGCGCAAGGTGGTGACCAACGTGCGCGACCTCGGCGTCGAGATCATCGACGTGCGCCTGAAGTCGATCAACCTGCCGCAGACGGTGAGCGAGTCGGTGTATGACCGTATGCGCGCCGAGCGCGCGCGGGTGGCGTCCGATCTGCGCGCGCGCGGCGCCGAGGAAGCGGAGAAGATCCGTGCCGAGGCCGATCGCGAGGCGCAGGTCACACTCGCAAACGCCTACAAGACCGCCGAGCAGCTGCGCGGTGAGGGCGATGCGAAGGCGGCGGATATCTACGCCAAGGCCTACGGCCAGGACGCCGAGTTCTACAGTTTCTACCGGTCGCTGAATGTCTATCGCGCCAGCTTCGGCAGCGGGCAGGACATCCTGGTGCTCGAGCCCAACAGCCCGTTCTTCAAGTATTTCCGCGGCGGCGCACAGTGAACCTGGAGTGGACCGAGCTGCTGCGTGCGCTCGGCTTAGTGATGGTGATCGAGGGCTTGCTGCCGTTCGCGCTGCCGTCGCAATGGCGCCGTATGCTGCTGACCGTCGCGCAGATGGAGGGCCGCAGCATGCGGCTGATCGGGCTGGCGAGCATGATCGGCGGCGTCGTCGTCTTGCATCTGGCCTAGCGGCGCCGCGCCGCGGGCACTGAAACTAACCGCCGAACAGGCATGTCGACCAAGAAATGGATGTTGCCGGAAGGCGTCGAGGAGACGCTGCCGCCGTTGTCGTGGCAGATGGAGACGCTGCGCCGCAAGCTGCTCGACTACTATCGCAAGCAGCACTATGAACTGATCCTGCCGCCGCTGATCGAGCATCTGGATACGCTGCTGACCGGCACCGCGCAGGGCCTGGAGCGGCAGACGTTCAAGCTGACCGATCCGGCCAGCGGCCGGCTGCTCGGATTGCGCGCGGACATGACGCCCCAGGCGGCGCGCATCGCCGCGCGCCGCTATGCCGACCAGCCGGTCGTGCGGCTGTGCTACCTGGGAACCGTGCTGCGCACCGAGGCGGATAGTTTCGGCGGCTCGCGCTCGCCGCGTCAGGTCGGCTGCGAGATTTTCGGACTGCCGCAGCTTGAGGGGGATCTGGAGATCCTGCAGCTGATGCTGGCGACGCTGCGCCTGGCCGGCGTGCGCACCGCGCACCTCGATCTCGGGCATGTCGGCATCTACCGGGCGCTGACGGCGCGTCTGGAGTTGTCGACGGAGGAGGAGTCGGCCTTGTTCGAGATCCTGCAGCGCAAGTCGCATCCCGATCTGCGTGAATTCGCGCAGAGTCGCAGGCTCAAGCCGCGCACGGTCGAGGCGGTCGCGCAGCTGATGGACCTCAACGGCGACGCATCGGTCATCGCCCGGGCCCGGGACGCGCTCAAGGCCGGAGGCGCGGCAGTGGCGCAGGCGCTGGACGAGCTGGATCGCACGGTGGCCGAGTTGCAGCAGGCATCGCCGCGCACCGCCATCCATGTCGACCTCGCCGAGTTGCGGGGCTACCGCTACCACACCGGCATGGTGTTCGCCGCCTTCGTGCCCGGCTACGGCCGCGAGGTGGCGCGCGGCGGTCGTTACGACGGCGTCGGCGAGGACTTCGGCGCCTCGCGGCCGGCGACCGGGTTTTCAGCGGATCTCAACGAGTTGCTGCGGCTGGGCTCGGCGAAGTGACGACGGTGCGCGCGGGCGCGACGCCGAAGTAAGCTGTTTCATATCAAGAACGCGGGGGTGGCGCGATCGGCGCGGCCCCTGCCATCGCTGGGCGCTCTCCTGCGTGTTGCCGCGCGAGGGCGTCCTTGTCAGAGGGAAGTGGAGGTCGATTATGGGTAAGTCGGTCGTGATCATCGGCGCGCAGTGGGGCGACGAGGGCAAGGGCAAGGTCGTCGACCTGCTGACGGACCGCGTGCAGGCGGTGGCGCGCTTCCAGGGCGGCCACAACGCCGGCCATACGCTGGTGATCAACGGCGTCAAGACGGCGCTCAACCTGATCCCGTCCGGCATCATGCGGCCCGGGGTGGCCTGCCTGATCGGCAATGGCGTGGTGCTGTCGCTGCCGCACCTGATCGCCGAGATCGAGAAGGTCGAGGCCACCGGGGCATCGGTGCGCGATCGCCTGCGCATTTCCGAGGCTGCGCCGCTGGTGCTGCCGGTACATGCGCAGCTGGACCAGGCGCGCGAGCGTGCGCGCGGCGAGGCCAAGATCGGCACCACCGGCAAGGGCATCGGACCGGCGTACGAGGACAAGGTGGCGCGCCGTGCGGTGCGGGTGGGCGACCTGTTCCACCGCGAGCAGCTGGCGGCCAAGCTCGGCGAGCTGCTGGCATATCACAACTTTGTCCTGCAGCACTATTACAAGGAAGCCCCGGTCGATTTCCAGCGCACCCTCGATGAGCTGCTCGGCTATGCCGAAGTCATCCGGCCGATGGTCGCCGATGTCACCGAGTTGCTGCGTCAGCATCTGTTGCGCGGCGACAACGTGCTGTTCGAAGGCGCGCAGGGTGCCCTGCTCGACGTCGATCACGGCACCTATCCCTTCGTCACCTCAAGCAACACCACGGCCGGTGGTGCGGCAACCGGCACGGGCGTGGGCCCGCGTGAGCTGGGCTATGTCCTGGGTATCGTCAAGGCCTATGCGACCCGTGTCGGCTCGGGGCCGTTTCCGACCGAGCAGGACAACGAGATCGGCCAGCACATCCGCGACAAGGGCGCCGAATACGGCACGGTGACGCGGCGTCCGCGGCGCTGCGGCTGGTTCGATGCGGTTGCGGCGCGGCGCTCGATCTTCAACAACAGTGTCTCGGGCCTTTGCGTCACCAAGCTCGACGTACTCGATGAACTCGACACCATCCGGTTGTGCATCGGCTACAAGGTCAATGGCGTTGCGGTCGAGACGCCGCCGATCGGCGCCGAGGGCTTCGCCCACATCGAGCCGGTGTACGAGGATCTGCCGGGCTGGAAGACGAGCACTTTTGGCGTGACGCGCTATGATGCGCTGCCGGCGGCGGCGCGTAACTATCTCAAGCGCATCGAGGCGGTCACCGGCACGCAGGTCGCGATCATTTCCACCGGACCCGATCGGGATCACACGATCGTGCTGCACAATCCCTTCGGCTGAGCAGCGTATGCAGCATCCCGCTGAACTCATGAGCTTCCATCTCCGGGTGATCGCGCGCTTGGCGCGCGCATCCGGGGGTGGGGCCAGCGGTTCAGCGGGCTAGTGGCCGGTTTCGGGCGTTCAGCACATCAACACGTTGGCCGGCTGGAAACTCGAAACCGGAAGCCGGAAACTAAAAAAGGCCGGCAGGGCCGGCCTTTTTGCTTTTGGTGCCGAGGAGAGGACTCGAACCTCCACGGTGTTACCCGCCAGTACCTGAAACTGGTGCGTCTACCAATTCCGCCACCTCGGCTTGAGGGCGCGAATTGTGGCGACGCTCAGAACCTTTGTCAATGAAAAAGAAGATCCCCGAAAAAGATGTTTCAAAGTCGCGTGAGCGACACCCGAAAGCGCACGCCCAGCGGTGGCAGGACGCAGACCCCGAATACGGCAAGCAGGCGGCGCAGTATGCGGAGCCGGTGCCCAGCCGGCAGCTGATCCTGGAGACGCTGGTCGCTGACGCCGGGCCGATGACGCTCGACGATCTGGTCGGCCACTTCGATCTGGCGCGTCTGCCGCAGCAGGAGGCGCTGTCCAAGCGCCTCGTGGCGATGGTGCGCGACGGTCAGCTGGTGCAGAACCGGCGCGGTGCCTATGGGCCGGTGACGCAGATGAATCTGGTGGCCGGCAGCGTGCAGGCGCATCGCGACGGCTTCGGCTTTCTGATCCCGGACGCCGGCGGCGACGATATCTTCCTGCCGCCCAGACAGATGCGGGCCTTGATGAACGGCGACCGCGTGCTGGTGCGTGTGGTCGGCCGCGATTTCAAGGGGCGCCCGGAAGGCACGGTTGCCGAAGTCATCGAGCGCGTCAGCCGCAGTGTCGTCGGGCGGTTGCACGTCGAGCAGGGCGTCAGCTACGTGATCCCGGAGAATCCGCGCGTCCAGCACGATCTGCTGATCCCGCCCGAGCATCTGCGCGGCGCGCGGCATGGCCAGATGGTGGTTGCCGAAATCGTCACGCCGCCCGGCAACCGCACCTTGCCGGTCGGGCGCGTCGATGAAATCCTCGGCGACCACCTCGCGCCGGGCATGGAGATCGAGGCCGCGATCCGTGCGCACAGCCTGCCCAACGAATGGCCGGATGCGGTCGAGGCGGAGTGCGCCGGTATCGCCGACGCCGTGATGCCCGAGCAGATGGCCGGACGCGAGGATCTGCGGCATCTGCCGCTGGTGACCATCGATGGCGCCGATGCGCGTGACTTCGATGACGCCGTGCACTGCAAGCCGATCAAGGCCGGCTTGCTGTCGCGGGGCGGCTGGACGCTGTGGGTCGCCATCGCCGACGTGTCCGCCTATGTGCAGCCGGAGGCGCCGCTGGACAAGGAGGCGATGCGGCGCGGCAACTCGGTGTATTTCCCGCAGCGCGTGATCCCGATGCTGCCGGAGAAGCTGTCCAACGGTTTGTGTTCGCTCAATCCGCTGGTCGATCGGCTGTGCATGGTGTGCGAGATGCGGGTGATGCCCGATGGCGAGATTGCCAAGGCGCGCTTTTACGAGGCGGTGATGCGCTCGCAGGCGCGCCTGACCTATGAGGAGGTCGCCGAGATCCTCGAACAGCCGCAGGGTGACAAGGCGCGAGAGCGCGCGCCCCTGGCGGGGCACCTGCAGGCGCTCAATGATGTGTTCGAGGCGCTGTTTGCGGCACGCACGCAGCGCGGCGCGATCGATTTCGAGTCGAACGAAACGCGCATCGTGTTTTCCGACGAGCGCAAGATCGAGCGCATCGTGCCGGTGACACGCAACCGCGCGCACCGCCTGATCGAGGAGTGCATGGTCGCGGCGAACGTGCAGGCCGCGCGCTTCGTCGACAAGCACAAGCTGGCCAACCTCTACCGCGTTCATGAAACGCCGGACCCGATCAAGCTGCAGCCCCTGCGCGAGTTTCTCGCGCTGCGTGGGCTGCACCTGGGCGGCGGCGACAAGCCGACGGCGAAGGACTACAGCCGCACGCTGGCGCAAGTGCGTGAACGGCCGGATGCCACGCTGGTGCAGACGGTGATGCTGCGCTCGATGATGCAGGCGCGCTACAGCCCGGACAACGTCGGCCACTTCGGTCTGGCGCTGACCCATTATGCGCACTTCACCTCGCCGATCCGCCGCTATCCGGATCTGCTGCTGCACCGCGCCATCAAGCACGGGCTGCGCAAGGGGCGGGCGAAGAACTTCGCCTACAACGACGAGCGCATGAGTGCGCTGGGCACGCATTGCTCGATGACCGAGCGCCGCGCCGACGAGGCCACGCGCGACGTGGTCACCTGGCTCAAGTGCGAGTTCATGCGCCATCGCCTCTCGGAAGAGTTCGACGGCATGGTCAGCAGCGTCGCGCCCTTCGGTCTGTTCGTCGAGCTCGACGGGCTCTACGTCGAAGGCCTGGTGCACGTGTCATCGCTGCGCAATGACTACTACGAGCACGACTCGCGCGCACACCGGCTGGTCGGCAGCCGCAGCAAGACCGTTTACGGCCTGGGCGACCGTGTGCGCGTCAAGCTGGTGCGTGTGAACCTTGATGAGCGCAAAATTGACCTCGAACTGATCAGCATCGTCACCCGTTCATCGGCAGTTAAGCGCCCCCGGACAGAATCCAAGGCTCCCCCCAAGGCTCGGAAACACAAGAGGAAACAATGATGAATACATTAAAGCTCGCGCTCAGCGCGGCACTCGCCGCCGGCCTCGCCGGTTGCGCGGCGGATGATCCGCACCAGCGTGCGAAGACCGGCGCGGCAATCGGCGCGGTGGCCGGCGCGGTGATCGGCAAGCAGGTCAGCGGCGCGCGTGGTGCGCCGATCGTCGGTGCCGTCGTCGGCGCGGTAGCCGGTGGGGCAGTCGGCAACTACATGGACAAGCAGAAGGCCGAACTTGAACGCCAGCTTGCCGCCGAGGCAGCGCGCAATGAGCTCAACATCACGCAGCTCGCAGATGGCTCTCTCAAGGTCGG
>JBFHQK010000083.1:0-10206 GCA_041592255.1 Fontimonas sp. | reverse complement strand
GGCGGTGGGCTCGTCGAGCAGCAGCAGCCGCGGCCGGTGCAACAGGCAGGCCGCCAAGGCCATGCGCTGCTTCCAACCACCGGACAGCTGCCCGGCCAGCTGCGCCTGCCGATCCGCCAACCCGAGCTCCCACAGCACCGCATCGACCGCCTGCTCCGCGTCGCGCATCTCGTAGACGGCGGCCACAAACGCTAGGTTCTCGCGCACCGACAGGTCCTCGTAGAAGCTGAACCGCTGGGTCATGTAGCCGACCTCGCGCTTGATCTGCGCCGCCTGGGTGCGGATATCGTGCCCCAGACACTGTCCATGACCGGCATCGGGCGTCAGCAGCCCGCAGAGCATGCGGATGGTCGTGGTCTTGCCGCTGCCGTTGGGGCCGAGAAAGCCGAAGATCTCGCCCTCACGAACTTGCAGCTGCAGCCCATCGACGACGCGGCGGCGGCCGAAGGACTTGCTCAAGCCCTCGACGTCGATCACGGTGGCGGTCACGGCAACAGCTCGACATCCACCGGCTGCCCTGGCCGCAGGCGGCGCGCGTCCTCAAGCGCGGGCCGCGCCTCGACCCGGTAGACCAGCTGTGCGCGCTGCGTCCGCGAGTAGATCACCGGCGGGGTGTACTCCGCGCTGTCGGCGATGAAACTCAGGGTCGCCGCGACCGGCGCCCCGCAGCCGTCGCAGTGCACCCGCACCGGCTGCCCCAGGCGCAGGCCACCCAGCGCGGTTTCCGGAACGAAGAAGCGCAGCCTGCGGTTCTCCGGCGGCAGCAACGCCAGCACCGGCCGGCCCGCCGGCACCCACTCGCCGACGCGGAAGTACAGCTCCTCGACACGGCCCGCGCGCGGTGCCGCCACCGATTTGTCCGCCAACCCGGCCTGCGCCTGGCGCAGCACGGCACGTATCGCAAGAATCTCGTCCTCGGCGGCGCGCAGCGCATCCGCGCGTGCCGCCAGCCCGGCACTGGCCACGGCCGCCTCGAGCTCGCGGACCCGGGCGGCATCGCGGTCAGCCGCCGCCCGCGCCGCGTCGAGCTGATCGCGGCTCACGGCGGCACGCGCAAACAGTGACTGCTGACGCCCGAGCTGGCGCGCCGACAGCGCGTGCTGCGCCTGCGCCTGCGCCAGCTGCGCGCGCAGCACCTCGACCTCCTCGTCGCGCTTGCCCTTGGCAAGGTCGTCGCGTCGCGCGCGGGTGGCCGCCAGCCGCGCCTGTGCTTCGGCCACCGCGGCCTGCTCCGGTGCCGCATCCACCGCAAACAGCGGTGCGCCCGCGGCGACCCCATCGCCGCGCTCGACCGCCAGCATGTCGAGCCGTCCGCCGCGACCGGGCGCCAGCTGCAGCGCCTCGCCCTCGACATAGCCGTGGAAGCGCGCCACGGGCGCATCGCCGCAGGCGCACAACAGCGCCGCCACCAGCGCCGGCGCCGCACGCCCGAAGGGGCTGGGTACGCGCCTGGAGTCGCGGCCCGGGGCAACGCCACGCACGCCAATTCCGTCCACGGATCACCCCCTCCAGCGGCTCGCGCCGGCCACGATCACGACTTCCGCGGCAAGCTGAAGTGGAAGCAGGCACCCTGCCCGACCGCTGCCTCGACCCAGACTTCGCCGCGATGCCGCTCGATGATGCGCCGCACCGTCGCCAGACCGACGCCGGTACCGGGAAACTCGCTGACGTGGTGCAACCGCTGGAACACCCCGAACAGCTTGCCTGCATACGCCATGTCAAAGCCGACGCCGTTGTCGCGGACGCTGAAGCGCTGCTCGCCGGGCTGCGGCATGGCGAAGAATTCGATGCGTGCGTCACTGCGCCGCGAGGTGAATTTCCAGGCGTTGCCGAGCAGGTTGTCCACCACCAGGCGCAGCAGCGCCGGATCGCCCGACGCCTGCATGTTCGGCTGGATCACGACCTCGACCTTGCGCTCCGGCGCCGCGGCCTGTAGCGCGGCGATGCTGTCGCGCGCGATCTCCGACAGCGAAACGTTCTGCGACCGCAGCTCGGAACGCGACACGCGCGACAGTTCGATGATGTCCGCGATCTGCTTGGCCATCAACGCACAGTTGGCGCTGATCCGGTCCATGTAATGCAGCGCTTCGGCATCCAGACGATCGCCGTAGCGCCGCAGCAGCGCGCTGCTGAAACCGGAAATCGCATGCAGCGGCGTGCGCAGATCATGCGACACCGAGTAGGAGAACGCCTCCAGCTCGCGGTTGGACTGCGCCAATGCCGCTTCAGCGTGCTTGAGCTCGGTCACGTCAGCGCTGATCCCGACCCAGTGCGCCAGAACCCCGTCGCTGCCGAACACCGGATGCGCGCCGTAGAGGTAATGCCGGTACGCGCCGCCGCGATGGCGAATCCGGACGGCCAGCTCGAAGCGGCTTTGATGCCGGAGCGCTTCGCGCCAGCTGGTCTGCATGCCGGCGACGTCCTCGGGGTGCACCGCGGCAAGCCAGCCCCAGCCCAGGGACTCGGCTGCACGACGGCCGGTGACCTCGTGCCAGCGCTGATTGAAATGGCGCACCGCGCCGTCGGCAGCGCTGACCCAGGCGATCTGCGGCGCGGCCTCCATCAATGTGCGCTGCAGCGCCTCGCTGTCCGACAGTGCACGGGTACGCTCGGCCACGCGCTGCTCGAGCTCGGCATTTTGCGCGTGGATCCGCGCCTCATTCTCGTGGCGGTCGGTGACGTCCTGAATCAGGCCTTCGATCAGCAGGCGGCCATCCTCCACACTGCCGCGCAGGCTCAGCATGGCCCAGATCGTGCCGCCATCGGCACGGCGCAGACGCGTAACGTGTCCGGTGATGACGGATTCATGCTGCAGGCGCGTCGCGATCCGCGGCCACTCCTGCGGATCGGCGAACACCGCGTCGAGCGAACGCAGCGACAACAGCAGTGTCGCCAGATCGGAATGGCCCAAAAGGCGCGCGAAACTCGGATTCGCCGCCAGCAGCACACCGTCACCATCGCAGCGGATGATGCCTTCGAGCGCATTGCTGAAAATGGAACGATACTGAGCCTCAGCGCTTGCCAGCGCCTTGACCAGCACCGCGTTCTTGACCGCCACGGACGCCAGCTGCGCAAGCTGCAGTAGCAGCGCCTCATCGTGCTCGCTGAAGTCACCATCGATCTTGTCACTCAGCTGCACCATCCCGAGCGTGCCCCCGTGGGGATCGAGCAGTTGCGCCGCCAGCCAGCCACGTCCATCGGCGGTGCCGTGCGCCCCGTCCCCGGCCGCAGCCGGGTGCGCCTGCCGACGGCGCTCAGCCTGGCTCAGGCGCATGCTGCGCTGCCGGCCCATCCAGGCGCAGACGGTGATGTCGGCCGAAACCATCCCGTCGACGCGGCGGCGATCCGATTCGGACTGCGACGTGACCGTCAGCGGCCGCCCCCAGCCCAGCGCGTCGACGATGTTGATCGAAGCCTCGTGCGCACCGATCAGCTCGCGCGCGCAATCCGCAAGCCGCTGCAGCGCGGTTTCGAGGGTCTCCGCATCCAGCACCTGCACCGCGACGTCGGCAATCGCGCGCTGCTGGCGCGCCATCCCCGCCTCCAGCGCTTCCTGCTGCTTGCGCGCGGTGATATCACGACCGACCGCAACCAGATGGCGCGGACGGTTTGCGGCATCCACGACCGGCACGACGTCAACTTCGATCCACAGCGCGCGGCCGTCTGTCGACCGGCGCGGCAGTTCAATGCGATACGGCTTCGCGCAGTTGAGTACCGCGCGCAGCTCATCGAACACGGCCGTGCCGAGCTGATCGCTCAGCAGCGCGCGCGGGGTGGCACCCAGCAGCTCCTGCGCCCCGCGACCCGTCATGCGCTCCAAAGCCGGGTTGACGAAACAGATGCGCGCCTCGAGCGGCTGGCTATCGCCCAGCTCGCTGATCAGCACCGAATCGTTGAGGCTGGCCACGCAGGCTTCGAGCAGGCGCAGGCGCTCCAGCACGCGCTGTTTTTCAGTGACGTCGCGAGCGATGCCGTGCAGCCCCTCGACGCAGCCATCAATCACAATCGGCACGGCGACGACCTGCAGCTCGACCTGCGCGCCATCGATCTGTTGCCCACACAGCTCGAGTGCGCAGGGCTCACCATCCATCACGCGGGCGAACGCCGCCGCGGCCGCCTCGTGGCTGTGCGCCGCGAGCAGATCATAGAAGCTGCGCTCAAGCAGCTCCGCCGGCGCGCCGCCAAACAGCCGCGCAGCCGCCGGGTTCACCGAGGTGAGCCGCCCGCCGCGATCGATCGAGAAGGCCGCGTCCGGATGGTGCTCGAACAAGGAGCTGTAGTGCTGCCGGCTGCGCTCCAGTGCATGGATCGCCTGCCGCAACGCGGTGACATCCTGGCCGATACAGTGAAACACCTGCGCCTGCGGCAACCAGCGCACGCTCCACCTCAGATCGGCGTACCCGCCATCGCGCCGCCGGCAGCGGCCTTCCACGCGATGCAGCACATCCCCGCGCGCACGCAGCATCTCGCCCTCATGCCTGACGCGCGCCGGATCCTCGATCACGACCAAGTCGATGCATTGCCGACCGACCAGTTCATCGGGCTCGAAGCCGAGCAGCGGGCGACTCGCCGCGTTCACATGGCGCACGACTCCGCGCGCGTCGATCTCGCAGACGAGCTCAGCGGCGGCGTCATCCGCTTCGCTCCGCCGCGGCTCGGCATCCACCGTTGACGATCGCCGCTGCAGCGGGACCAGCTGCAGCACCCAGAACTGCGGGCCGCCGCCAATGCGCAACCAGTACCAGTCGCCGCGGACGCAGAGCAGCTGGCGGCGCCCGCCCGCGGCGGCCTCGACACGCCCGAGCCGTATCGCCCCGGCGCCGGCCAGCAACGACGTCCAGTGAGCGCCGTGAACCTCGGCGCCGGCGGCGCACAGCCGCTGGGCCTCTGCGTTGACGTCAACGACGAGGCCGTGGGCATCGAGGCCGATGACCGGATCGGCCACCGGATCGGGCGCGAACGCAAACGCCGGCGCTCGGTACATCGTCATGTCGGTCCGCCCCCCGCCCTGTCCGACCGCGAACGCGCGGCATTCGGGGACCGATCATAGCCGGATCGCGCGCTCAGAAGCTCAGCTTGAAGGTGCCGTAGAAATCCGCGCGGGCATCCGCGGAAAACTTCGGTCCGCCGATCGGCTGCGCCATCGACACATCGACCTGGAACAGCCGGCGCCAGCCGGCGCCCAGCGCAATGCCGGCGTCACTGCCGCTGAGGCGCGTCGAACTGCCGCCGCCCACGCCGAAGCGCTCGGCGGTGCCATGCTCGACGAACAGTTCGCCGCTGAGCGTCCAGCCGCTGGCTCGATCCCACTTCACGCCCTCACTCAGGCGTGCCAAGGTGCCACGGTCGCCGACCAGCGCCGCCGGGACGTAGGCCGACAACGAACCGTTGCCGCCCAGCGTCCACTGCTGTGCCTCGGCGACGACATCGCTGGCCCACTGACCGGCGCCGGTCAGCGTCAGCGCCAGGTTCGCGGTCTGCTGCCAGCGCACGCGCAGCATCGGCCGCAGCAGCTGGAACCGCTCGGCTGCGGCCGATGCGTACTGATCGAGGGCCCATCCGCCGATGATGCCCAGCGCCGCATCGAAGCGCCCGAAGCCGAACGAAGCGGCATAGGTGGGCGTGATTTCCGCCAGCGCATAGCGCTCGCCAAACAGCGGCGCCGAATCGACGGCGCGTTCGGACTGACGATCCGAGTACGCGGCGCGCACGCGCACCATCGTACGTGTGGCCGCCGACGCCGCCAGCACATCACTCCATTCCAGTCCGTATTCCTGGTACCAGCCGGTCAGTTCGTCGTTGCCGTCGCCGGCCGAGAAGTTGATGCGCCGCCCGGTCAGGCCGGTCACACCGGCCGGGCTGACCGTGCTGAACTGCAATTCGCCTTCGAGATACTCGCCGATGGTTTCGGTGTCGTTGATGGCCGACGGCGCCGCCTTGACGCGCAGCAGCCCTTGCGAGCCGCCGCTGGAGTTACCGGTCAGGCCCAGCGCGATCAGGTTGCGGCCGGCGAAACGGCTGCCGTGGTTGTTCAGCTCCATGCTGGCCGAGAACATGTTGGCACTGTCATCCGGCTGCGCGCGCAAATCCAGATCGACGCTGCCCCCGGGGGCATGCACAAAGTGCGGACGCACGTCCATCTGCGCACGGTCCGAGTACGCCGAGGCCAGCACCCGCCCGCGTTCGAAACTGGCCTGGTCGATGCGGCCGTCATCGACAGCACTGCTGAAAAAGCGTTTCAGATCCGGCTCCCCGCGCACCGTCCGCAGCCGACGCTGCACCAGCATCACGTACACCTGATTGCCATCCACCGCGTACAGCACCTGGGAGGTGAGATAACCGCTGTGATAGGCCAGCTGCGACAGGCCCAGCACCGCGTGCTCGGCCGTGGGCGCCTCGCGCATCAATCGGTCGACTGCGTCACGGTCGAGTTCCTCGAAGGCGAACAGATGCAGCGTGTGCGCACCAAAGCGATAGCGGACCGCCTTGGCGGTACGCTGGACCTGGGCCACGGACACCGGTGCCGGCGTCACCGGCGGCGGATGCGCTACGGGCATGGGCGTCTCCTCAGGCGTTGACGGCAACGCAGTTGCCGCCGTTGGACTTGGCGCGCGAAAGCGCGCGATGGGCGCGGTCAAACAGATCCATGACGCTGCGATCCGGCACGTCCGCTTCATCCTGCGCCGCGACACCGATGCTCGCCGTCAGCGGGCGGGTCACGGCGCTGTCCTTGAGGATGCCCAGACGCTCGATGTTGCTGCGCAGGTACTCGGCAGTGCGGCGCAGCTCATCGCTGCTGCGATGCGTCATGAACAACACGAAGCGGTCATCGTGCATACGGCCGATCGCGCTGTCGGCGCTGGAACAGGTTTCCTCGATGCACTGACCGACACGCTGCAGCACCTGATCGGTGCCGTATCGCCCTGCGGCGCGCACATGGCTCAGGTAGCGGTCCAACGACAGCATGATCACGCCCGAATCGACGCCCAGACTGCGCGCACGGCGCCAGCTGCGATCGGCAATCGCATCGAAGGTCGTGCGCGCATAGACACCGGTGAGCGGATCACGCACCTGCATCGAACGCAGCAACAGCTCACCTTCGAGAATGCGGGAGAGATCACGGATCACCCGGGCATCGTCGTCGTTGACCTGGCGCGGCGCGCTGTCGGCTGCACACAGGGCGCCGACGCGCGCGCCGTTGGGGGCACGCACCGGCACGCCCATATAGAAGCGGATGCCAGGCTTGCCACTGACCATCGGGTTGTCGTGAAAACGCTCGTCGAGCGTTGCATCGGGCACCGTCATCACTTCATCCGACAGGATCGTGTGTCCGCAGAACGACGATTCCCGCGCGGTACTGTAGAGATCGAGTCCCTGCGCAGCCTTGTTGATCTGGCGCTGGTCGCTGATCACTGAGAAGGCGGCGATCGGCACCTGCAGCGCCGTCGCAACCAGCCGCGTCACGCGGTCGAAGCACGGCTCGGACCACAGCGCATTGAGCTCGAGTTCATCAACGGCCAGCTGGCGCAGCCTTTCATTGGGCGGAATCGGTGCAGGCCTCATCGAAACGTCTCCTGATATTCAAAGCATCCCGCTCGCGGGAGCGTGTCGGTCGGAAGCTGATGCCGGCGGCAACCCGCGCTGCCCGCCGCCACCGCTCGTCGTCTTACGCTGAATCACGTTCGCGCCGCGCCGACCGGGTGCATCGACTGCGCGCAGTCCGACAAACGGCGACCGCGCAGCGTTGTGCAGCACCGGATCCGCACCCTGCGACCGTTCGTCAGTTCGAGACACCTGCGCCCAGCGCCGGCAACGTTGCCCTCACCAACGGCCTTGCGCTTGCGAGGCGCGGCACTGGAGACCGAGTGATGAACGCAGCGACCCTTGAGCTTTCGCAGACCTCGGCGGTGGATCCGTCGCATCCGATGTGGATCGCCAACGACTGGCTCGAACAACACCTCGCGCAGCGCCCGTCACTGGGCCCGGCGGCGCGGCAGGTGCTGCATCAGCTGTGCAGCTCGGCGGCCCTGCACTGCTTCCAGCGCCGCAGCGGCCGCAGCGGCCTCGAACCGCTGCTCCGGCGCGCCGCGGACGTGGCGGATGCGGTCGACCGCGCCTTTCCGGACTGGAGCGCGGGAGCGGCCTGGCTGCGCGGACCGCGCGACCGGGCACTGCTGCAGGAGATCTGGATGCACTACCGCGACCTGCGCCAGGTGCGCAGCGCGTCGCTGGATCGCCTGCTGCTCGAGGCGATGGTCTGCGCGGATCTGCGCCGCAGCGGCTGGAGCGCCTTCGCGCCGCCGGCCGCAGCCGCGCGCGCAGACAGCCCCGATGCGCCCACCGTTGCGCTGATCGTCGCCGCATTGCTGGTCGGATGGCTGTCGCTGCAGTGGCCCGAAGCACTGTCACTGCAGAGTCTGGAGCTGCCGGTGATCGTCGCCTGCGCCGGCGCCGCAGCGCTGAGGTTCTGGACCTCGGCCGCACCGACGTCCCTGCCGCCAGCGCAGTACCTGCCGTTCATCCCTGCGCTGCGCAAGGCCATGACGCGCGAATGCGTCGACCTGCGCGCCATCGCCACATCAATGGCCGCCGCGGTGCGCGGGGGCTTCGCCTGGAGTCCGGAGACGCTGCAGGTGCTGGTGCGGATGCGGATGAACGCGTTGCCGCGCCCCGGGACCGACCCGACCATGGCAGACGAACGGTATAGTGAAGCCGACAAACGGTAGCTCTGGCGGCACCCGAAGGTCGCCGCCGTTACGTGATAGAGGGTAAGGGCGGCGCGATGTGCAAGCCACGCGGGACCGCCCCACATAACAACATGACGGCCGGGGGCCGGAGGAAAAAACTAATGAGAACTGATTCGCCCGTTCTGGAGCGGCACCGACACTTCGAGACGCGCCTGCGTCCGCATCTGAGCACGCTGCGCGCCTACGCCCGCCGCCTGTGCGGCAATCGCGCTGATGCCGAGGATCTGGTCCAGGAAGTGTTGCTCAAGCTGTACGAAAAGCATGAGTGCCTCGATGAGATCGAGAACCTGCAACCCTGGCTCAGCCGCGTGATGTACTACCGGTTCATTGACCTGCGCCGCAGCCGCGCCAGCCAGCCGCTCGCCTATCAGCACGAACTCGACCTGCGCAGCGCCGATGAGACGCAGAACCTGCACGACCACGTGGCCTCATCCGATCCCGGCCCGGACGTGTTGGCGGAACAGGCGCAGACGCAGCGCTTCGTCAACCGCCTGATCGAACGTCTGCCGCCCGCGCAGCGCGACATCGTCGGCCTGCACGAGATCCATGGCCTGAGCCTGCCGGAGATCGCTCAGTCCCAGCAGGTGTCAATCAACACGCTCAAATCGTCGCTGTTGCGGGCGCGGCTGAACCTGCGCGAACACTGCCTCAGCGCCGGCCGCGGGTATGGCCGCATGCGCCGCCGCCGCGGCCATGCCGACACCCGCCGAGACAACCAGGCCACCGGCTGACTTCTCCCCGCAGGCGCCGCCACCCTGGCGCCCTTTACGCCCCCGGCAGTGCCGGGGGCTTTTCTTTTGTCGGATGCCTGCGGCAACAGAACTCCGCGCTTCACGGGTCTGCCCGATGCAGCAATGCCCCGCCTTTACCTCGGCAGCATGCGCTGCGCACTCAAGAACGCCTCGAGCTGCGCCGCGGGCACCGGTCGGCTGATCAGAAACCCCTGCGCCTCGTCGCAGTCCAGGCCCCGCAGCATTTCAAGCTGCTGCGGACGCTCGACACCCGCGGCAACCGAGATGAATCCGAGTTCATGCAGGATGCCCAGCAGTCCCGACACCACCGCACGCGCCTCGCGGCTGTCGGGCAGGCCGTTGATCAGTCCCCGCTCGAGCTTGATCCGGTCCATCGGCAGCCGGGTCAGCGCGCTGATGCTGGTTGCCCCGACGCCGAAGTCGTCAAGCGCCAGCATCACTCCATGACGCTTGATCTCGTCGAGCGCCGCGAGGGTGCTCGCGTCGTCATGCGCCGCACAGCTTTCACTGATCTCCAGCTCCAGCCGCTCCGGTGCAATGTTGTGACGGACGAGCGCCCGCTTAATGGCGCCGCTGAATTCACCGTGGCGCAGCTGGCGTGCGGACACATTCATCGACAGGCGCAGGTCCGCGCGGCCGCCGGACCCCCACTGCGCCAGCTGACGACACACGGTCTCGAGCACCCATTCGCCGATCGGAACGATCAG